>NZ_JBQCCF010000016.1:0-140250 GCF_051962475.1 Dyella sp. | reverse complement strand
ACTGACGTGTACACTCCGCTTCCTGCGCTCCGGCGACGCGCCTGATTCATGACGACGCGTCGCCTTCGCTCGTGACGCTTTGCAATCCGCTCTCTGGCATCCGAATTTTGCATGGTTGATCTCCACCCAGGGGTCGAACACCCGCGCCGCAACGCCGCGGTGATCTTCGTCTTCGTCACCGTGGCGATAGACATGCTGAGCTTCGGCATCATCATCCCGGTGCTGCCGCACCTGGTGGAGCAGCTGATCGGCGGTGGCACCGCCAGCGCCGCCTGGTGGGTGGGCGTGTTGAGCACGGTGTTTGCGATTACCCAGTTCATCTTTTCGCCGATCCAGGGCGCACTGTCGGACCGCTACGGGCGACGGCCGGTGATCCTGATCTCCAACTTCGGGCTGGCGATCGACTTCTTTGTGCTGGCGCTGGCGCCCACCCTGTGGCTGCTGTTCGTGGGCCGCACGGTGATGGGTATGACTGCGGCCAGCTTCAGCACCGCCAACGCCTACATCGCCGACATCACGCCGAAGGAAAAGCGCGCCGGTGCGTACGGCCTGCTGGGCGCGGCGTTCGGCGTGGGCTTCGTGCTCGGGCCGGGGCTGGGCGGCTGGCTGGGCGCGATGCACCTGCGGCTGCCGTTCTACGTGGCCGGTTCGCTGGCGCTGTGCAATTTCATCTATGGCCTGTTCGTGCTGCCCGAGTCGCTGCCGCCGGAGCGGCGCAGCGCCCGCTTCGAGCTGCACAGCGCGCATCCGATCGGCGCGCTCAAGCTGCTGCGCCGCACGCCGCAGTTGCTGGGCATGGGCGTGGCGAGCTTCCTGGTGTTCCTGGCGCACTACGCGCTGCAGATCACCTTCGTGCTGTATGCGGATTATCGCTACCACTGGGGCCCGCAGGCGGTGGGCCTGGTGCTGATGCTGGTGGGTGCCTGCGACGGACTGGTGCAGGCGCTGCTGACGCGGCGACTCACCCCGCGCTTCGGCGAGCGGCCGGTGCTGCTGTTCGGCATGCTCTGCGGCATCGCCTCGTTCGCGCTGATGGGCTTGGCGACCGAAGGCTGGATGTTCCTGCTCGGCATTCCGCTGATGGCGCTGTGGGGCCTGTCCAACCCGCCGATCCAGTCAATCATGACGCGCCAGGTGGAGCCGTCCGAGCAGGGCCGCCTGCAGGGCGCCAACACCTCGCTGGGCAGCTTCGCCGGCATCTTCGGGCCGTACCTGTTCGCCCAGGTATTCGCCTGGTCGATTGCGCCGGCCAGCCGCGTGCACGTGCCGGGCGCGGCGTTCCTGCTGGCGGCCGGACTGCTGGCCGGCGCTCTGCTGGTGGCGGTGCGCGCCACGGGTGGCGGCCAGCTCGTGCCATCCAGCGCGGCGCCGGCCGACCCCGCCCACGCCGCCCATGCCGCCGCACTGCACATCGCGGCGAACGACACTTCCTCCCCCGTAACCACGGAGCAACACCCATGACGCTGTCGATGTACCAGGCTTCCGTTCCCGTCGCCGTGCGCGCCCTGACCAATCTCTCGGCCGTACTGAAGAAGGGCCATGCACACGCCCAGACCAAGCAGGTGGAAGACGCCACGCTGCTGCAGACACGACTGGTGCCGGACATGCTGCCGCTGGTGCGGCAGGTGCAGATCGCCTGCGACATGGCGACCCGCGGCGTGGCCCGCCTGGCCGGTGTGGAACCGGCCGCGTTCGAGGACAACGAGACCACCTTCGCCCAGGTCTACGACCGCATCGAGCGCGCGATCGCCTACGTGCAGGGCTTCACCGCCGAGCAGATCGACGGCAGCGAGACCCGCGCCATCCACCTGAAGATGCGCAGCGGCGAGATGCACTTCGAAGGCCAGTCCTACCTGCTGGACTTCGTGCTGCCCAACGTATTCTTCCACTGCACCACCGCCTACAACATCCTGCGCGAAGCCGGCACCGACATCGGCAAGCAGGATTTCATCGGCCGTAACTGATCCGGACGCCCTGCCGGCCACGCCGCCGGGGATTGGAGCAACTATCGAACGCGGTGACCGAGTCGGGCTCGCCGCCTTGGTCACCGCGTTCGCGTCACTTCCTCGACCGAAGGTGACGCGACGCGTCAGATCGGGTCACCGCACCGGCCGCGTCCCACCCTTTCGGCGCAGAATCGGCGTTTCTTGCCTGAACGAACGGCCACCGCGCCCCTTTTCCGGCGCACTACCGGCTCGCTGTCATCGCGGCGCCACGGTCCGTACATGAGGCCGCTCAAGCGCACCGCGAGCGACCACCCGGCCGACGCAAAGGCCGCGCGAAACCCGCGTCAGACAAGTGTTTCGCGTCCTCGATGGGGCGCCCGGCCCAATGGTGTGCGGGCAAGGAAAGCGCCGATGCGTTTCCGTGGCGACTGCATGCGTCGATGACGTCGGTGCACGGCCATCGCCGTGCGACTGGGTGCACCAGTTGCGCGAACTGTGATCGACATCGCACTTACCCCTGGCGAGCTGGCCTGCGCCCTGCATCTTCTCCAGCGAAGAGAAAGGCGGCTCCCCTCCCCCAAATCGACTCCGCTTCTCGCTTCGCATTCCTTCACTATTTGTGCGTTTACCCAGCGAGCACACGACCATGAACGAGATCATTGAATACGTCATCGTCGGCGGCCCCCAGCACGGCATGGTGTGCCGCCACCCGGTGCCCTCGGTGCCGGCCGACACCATCGCCATCTCCAGCAACGATGGCCAGCTGTGCCGTGTAGCGGCGCGCCGCCGTGCGCGGCACGCCGGTACCCGCCTGCTGTTGCTGCATCCGCAGGCCACCGGCGAACAGTTCCGCACCTTGCTCGCGGCGTAATCGCCCGCTGAGCCACGTTTTTCAGCGCCCGGCGGGCGAAGGCTTCCCCCGACCCCCCGCCCACCCCGCCGGGCGCTGACCTTTTGATCGACTGATCGACCCGCGAAGCGACGCACCGCCACGCGCGGCGCCTTGTTCCCATGCACCGCGGCCCGGACAATGACGCGCTGGCGACCACCCTGCGGTCGCCCTCCGATCGATTGCCCGGGCACCCCCAAGCATGTTGCGACTGACCGACCTCAAGCTGCCGCTGGATCACACCGGCGCCGACCTGGAGCGGGCGATCCGCACGCGGCTCAAGCTCGGCCAGGGCGAATTGCGCCGCTTCACCGTGGCCAAGCGCAGCCACGACGCGCGCAAGCGCGGCGCGATCGCGCTGATCTACGCGCTGGATATCGAAGTCACTGACGAAGCCGCGGTGCTGGCGCGCTTCGCCGACGATGCGCACGTTCACCCCGCGCCGGATACGCGCTACCGCTTCGTCGCCCAGGCGCCGGCCACGCTGGCGCACCGACCGATCGTGATCGGGCTGGGGCCGTGCGGCCTGTTCGCCGGATTGTTGCTGGCGCAGATGGGTTTCCGCCCGATCATCCTCGACCGTGGCAAGGCGGTGCGCGAGCGCACCAAGGACACCTGGGACCTGTGGCGCAAGCGCAACCTGCATCCGGAGTCGAACGTGCAGTTCGGCGAAGGCGGCGCGGGCACCTTCTCCGACGGCAAGCTGTACAGCCAGATCCGCGATCCGCAGCACCACGGCCGCAAGGTGTTGGAGGAGTTCGTGAAAGCCGGTGCGCCGGAAGAGATCCTGTGGATCAACAAACCGCACATCGGCACGTTCCGGCTGGTGACGATGGTCGAGCACATGCGCGGCACGATCGAATCGCTGGGCGGCGAGATCCGCTTCCAGCAGAAGGTGGACGACCTGATCCTGGAGGCCGAAGGCAGCGATCGCCAACGCATTCGCGGCGTGGTGCTGGCCAGCGGCGAGGAGATCCGCAGCGATCATGTGGTGCTGGCCGTGGGCCACAGCGCGCGCGACACCTTCGCCATGCTGCACGCGCGCGGCGTGTACGTGGAGGCCAAGCCGTTCTCGATCGGCTTTCGCGTAGAGCACCCGCAGACAATCATCGACCGCGCCCGCTTCGGCCCGCAGGCCGGCCATCCGCTGCTGGGCGCGGCGGATTACAAACTGGTGCACCACGCGAAGAACGGCCGCGCCGTGTACAGCTTCTGCATGTGCCCGGGCGGCACCGTGGTGGCAGCGACCAGTGAGCCCGGCCGCGTGGTCACCAACGGCATGAGCCAGTACTCGCGCAACGAGCGCAATGCGAACGCGGCGATCGTGGTGGGTATCGATCCGAGCGACTTCATACCGTTCGACGACAGCGGCTCGCCGCTGGCCGGCATCGCCCTGCAGCGCGCGCTGGAAGGTCGCGCCTACGTGCTGGGCGGCGAAAACTACAACGCGCCGGGCCAGCTGGTCGGCGATTTCCTGGCCGGCCGCGACTCGCGCGAATTCGGCGAGGTGCTGCCCTCGTTCAAGCCCGGCGTCACGTTGGGCAGCCTGGACAGCGCGCTGCCGGACTACGCGATCGCCGCGATCCGCGAGGCGATGCCCGCGTTCGATCGCCAGATCAAGGGCTTCGCCATGCACGACGCGGTGTTCACCGGCGTGGAGACACGCACCTCCTCACCGATCCGCATCAAGCGCGATGAGACCCTGCAAAGTCTCAACACCACCGGCCTGTACCCGGCCGGTGAAGGCGCCGGCTACGCCGGCGGCATCCTCTCGGCCGGCGTAGACGGCATCAAGATCGCCGAAGCGGTGGCGCGGAGCATGGTGGGCGGCTGATCGTTAGCAACTCCAACCCTCAGGTTGAAATGGTCGGATTCAACCTGTAGATTGATATCTGAGTAATCAACTCAGGAGTTGAGCCATGCTCGCCACCCCGATCCGCCTGCCCGCCCAACTCGGCGTGCTGCTGCGCAACGCGCGGTTGAACCGCGGCCTCACGCAGGCCGACGTGGCCAAGGAACTAGGGATCACCGCGCAGGCCCTGTCGAAACTGGAAAGCAACGCCGCCAAGGCGTCTTTCGACCGCGTTCATCGGCTGTGCCAGGTGCTGGGACTCGAACTGCTGCTGCAGGACAAGCCCGTCATGAACCTGCGCGACAGCGCCACGCCGCAGTGGTAGCCATGACGCGGACCCTCGCTCTCGACATCTGGATGAACGGTGCCTTCGTCGGCACCTGGGAGCGTCCGCGCAGCGGCGCCGATCGCCTGACCTACGACGCCGGCTGGATCGCCTCGTCGCTAGGGCGTCCGCTGTCGCTCTCGCTGCCGTTCGGTCTGGCCACCGGGCGCAGCAGCGACAGCCACCGCGTGCTTCGCGGCGAGAAGGTGGCCTGGTATTTCGAAAACCTGGTGCCGGACAACGACCGCATCCTGCAGCGGTTGCGCGAGCGCTATGGCGCACACTCCACCGCGCCGTTCGATCTGCTGGCCGCCATCGGGCGCGACTGCGTGGGCGCCATCCAGTTGGCTCCCGCTGGATCGGAGCCGGGGGATATTCGACGCATCGACGCCGAGCCACTGGACGAGGCCGGAGTCGCGCAGGTGCTGCGTCACACCACCGTGGCCCGGCTTCCCGGCGAGCATCCAGACGACGATGCGTTTCGCCTCTCCATCGCCGGCGCGCAGGAGAAAACCGCGCTGCTGCACCACCGCGGCCAGTGGTGCATCCCGCACGGCGCTACGCCATCGACCCACATCTTCAAGCTGCCGCTGGGCCTGGTGGGCAACGTGCAGGCCGATATGCGCCAGTCGGTGGAACTGGAGTGGCTGTGCATGGAACTGGTGCGAGCGTTTGGCCTGCCGGTGGCGAACGTCGACATCGGACACTTCGAAGACCAGAAGGCCCTGATCGTGGAGCGCTTCGACCGCACCAAGGCCGCCAACGGCAATTACTGGCTGCGTATTCCGCAGGAGGATTTCTGCCAGGCCAACGGCCTGCCGCCCGACCGAAAGTACGAGAGCGACGGCGGCCCTGGCATCGCCGCCATCATGGACATCCTGCGCGGTTCGGAAGACGCCGCGTTCGATCGTGCGCGCTTCTTCACCACCCAGGTGCTGTTCTGGATGCTCGCGGCCACCGACGGCCACGCCAAGAACTTCAGCCTCACCCTGCTGCCCGGCGGTCGATACCGGCAGACGCCGCTGTACGACATTCTCTCGACCTATCCCGTACAGGGACGCGGCGCCAAACGGATGGATCCGCGCAAGGCACGGCTGGCGATGGCCGTGACGGGAGAGAACCGCCACTACCTGCTGCACGACATCCACCGCTGGCACTGGGTGGGCATGGCCGAGCGCCTGGGTCTTTCCGATGGCGCCGAACCGATCATCAACGGACTTGTCGAGCGCGCTCCCGAAGCGCTACATGCCGTCGCCTCGCGCCTGCCTCAGGGCTTTCCAAGTGAGCTGTTCGACAGCGTCAGCGCTGGCGTGATGGCCGCCGCAAAGCGCCTGGGCGCAGAGCCGGACCGCCGCTCGACCGGCGGGCGTGGCGCCGGATCGACCCACACACATTGAGTCCACTCCGCGCAGCGCCATATCAGGGAGCTTCCCCCACTTTGCGGACGACCCCATGACCGAGCCCCAGGCCCTGCGCATCGATTTCGTTTCCGACGTCTCCTGCCCCTGGTGTGCGGTGGGACTGGCCTCGCTGGAGCGCGCGCTCGATGCGCTGAAGGACGAGGTGCGCGCCGAGATCCATTTCCAGCCGTTCGAGTTGAACCCGCAGATGGCGCGCGAAGGCGAGGACGTGGGCGAGCACATCGCCAAGAAGTACGGCATGAGCGGCGCGCAGCTGGCGCAGAACCAGGAGAACATCCGCCAGCGCGGCGCAGCGGTGGGCTTCACCTTCGCCAACCAGGACACCCGGCGCATCTACAACACCTTCGACGCTCATCGCCTGCTGCACTGGGCCGAGGACAGCGGCCAGCAGCATGCGCTCAAGCGCGCGCTGCTCACGGCGTATTTCACTGACGGCGAAGACGTGAGCGATCACGCCGTGCTGGCCCGCGTGGCCGAAGCGGTGGGGCTGGACGGCGCCGAGGCGAAATCGATACTTGCCAGCGACCGCTACGCGGCCGAGGTGCGCGCGCAGGAGCAGTTCTTCCAGCGCGCCGGCATCCACTCGGTGCCGGCGATCATCATCAACCGCCAGCACCTCATCTCCGGCGGCCAGCCGCCGGAAGTGTTCGAGCAGGCGCTGCGGCAGATCGCTGCTGCCGGTTGAGGTCGCTCAGGTCGGCTCGCCGAGCCAGTGCTCCAGCGGGTGCGGCCGGCCGAGCAGGAAGCCCTGGCCCAGCTCGCAAGCCATGTTGCGCAGCAGCGCGCGCTGGCGCGGCGTCTCGATGCCCTCGGCGATGACGTGGATCTCCAGCGCGTGCGCCAGCGCGAGGATCGCCTCCACCACGGTAGAGCTGTTGGTGCTGCCGACATCCAGTGCCTGCACGAAGGTCTGGTCGATCTTGAGCATGCGCAGCGGTAGCGAGTGCAGGTAATTGAGCGAGGAATAGCCGGTGCCGAAATCGTCCAGCGCCGCGCCCACGCCAGCCTGGCGCAAGCGTTCGAGCGTGCCGCGCACGCGCTCGGGATCGTCCAGCAGCGAGCCCTCGGTGACCTCCACGATCACCCGTGATGGCGCCAGCCCGGTGCGGGCGATCATCGCCAGCAGGCGCTGGTCGAAATCGCGGTGGCGCAGGTGCAGCGCCGACACGTTGAAGGTGAGGAAGCTGGCATGCTCCGGCAGCCGCGTCACGGCCGCACAGGCGCGTTCGAACAGCTGCCAGTCGATCAGCTCGATCTGCCCGCAGTCCTCGGCCACCTTGAGGAATGCGCCTGGGAGCAGCACACCGCGTTCGGGATGGTGCCAGCGCAGCAGCGCTTCGTAGCCCACCAGTTCGCCCGTTTCCAGCCGACAGATCGGCTGCAGGTAGGGCTGGAACTCGTCGCGTTGCAGCGCCAGGCGCAGCTCGCCCTCCATGCCGAGCTCGTCGACCAGGTTCTTCGCCAGCGTGTCGTCGAACAGCGCATAGCGCTTGCGGCCCAGCTCCTTGGCCCGGTACAGCGCGATGTCCGCATCACGCAGCAAGTCGTCGGCCTGCCCATAGCGCCGGTCGCCCAGCGCGATGCCCAGGCTGGCGCTGGGCTGCAGTTCGCGCCCGGCCACCGGCAGCGGCTGGCCGAGCGCCTGCAGCACGCGGTTGGCCACCGTGGTGGCGCTGTCGGGCCCCTCGACCCGGTCGAGCAGGATCGCAAACTCGTCGCCGGACAAGCGCGCCACCACGTCCGGTTCGCGCACGCAGCCCTGCAGGCGATGCGCCACCTCCTTCAGCACGGCGTCGCCGGCGAGGTGACCGAGGCTGTCGTTGATCACCTTGAAGCGATCCACGTCGATGTAAAGCAGCGCACAGCACGCGCCATGGGCGTCACGTACCAGCGCCAGGCTGCGCTCGATGCGTTCGCGCAAGTGGTCGCGGTTGGGCAGCCCGGTGAGCGGATCGTGCATCACCTGATGCCGCAACTGCTGCTGGATGCGCTCGCGCTCGCTGATCTCCTTGCGTAGCGCGCGGGTGCGCTCATGCACGCGCAGTTCCAGCTGCGCGTAGGCGTGCTGCAAGGCATCGGACACGCGACGGCGCTGCAGGCTGGTGGCGATCTGCGAGGCGACGAAGCCGAGCAGCTCCTGCTCGGCCACGCCGTAGGTGATCTGCTCGGTGTAGCTCTGCACCGCGACCAGGCCGATGGCGCGATCGCCGTCCCACAGCGGCACGCCGAGCCAGCAGATCGACGGCGTGCCGGTGGAGTACGCGTCGATTTCGCCGCGGGCGATCATCTCGGCCATGCCTTCGCGGTCGACCACGAACGCGCCGTGCTCGAGCACGTACTCGCTCAGGCCGCGACTGAGCGGGCGGTCTTCATAGGTTTCCCCGGTGACGTCCACCGCATAGGGGAAGGTCAGCGTCTCGCCGCGCTCATCGACCAGCGCGATGAAGAAGTTCTTCGCGTTGATCAGGCTGCCCACGATGGTGTGCACCTGCTGGTAGAAGGTCTGCTGATCGATGTCGGCAGTGGCCAGCTGGGCGATCTGGAACAGCGCCGCCTGCAGCCGCTCGGCACGCTGGCGCTCGGCCACCTCCTGTTGCAGGCCGCGATTGAGCTCGGCCAGTTCCAGCGTGCGTTCGCGCACGTGGCGTTCGAGGTCGTCCTTGCCCTGCTTGCGCTCCAGCGCGGTGAGGATATGGCTGCCGACGAACTGCAGCAGCGCGCGATCCTCGGCGGTGTAGCGGATGCCGTGCTCGTAGGTCTGCACCACCAGCGCACCGCAGGCCACGCCGTCGCGCAGCATCGGCACGCCGAGCCAGTCCAGGCTCTCGGGCCCCACCAGGCGGTAGGCATCGCCCAGCAGGGCGTGGATTTCTTCGGCCGTACCCATTAACGGACGCCCGCCGGTGAGCAGGTGCCAGGTGAGCGTGCCGTGCCAGCGCGCCGCGGGCATCTCCTCCTGCCCCGGCCCGGCGTCGTCCTGGGTGTCGGCGTAGTAGAGAAAACGCAGGCTGGCGCGCGCCGCGTCATAGCGCACGATGAAGAAGTTTTCCGCGTACATCAGCGTGCTGACGATGCCGTGGATGCCCAGCAGCATGTCGGGCATCTCCAGGTCCGAGCCGGACAGATCGGAAATGCTCAGCAGCGCGCGCTGCAGCGTTTCGGAGCGCTCAAGCTGATCGTGCGAGTGCTGCAGGTCGGTCAGCTCCAGCGTGCGCTGCAACTGGCGCCCGGCCAGTTGCAGCAGGGGCATCGGCAGTTGCCGGTCGGGCGGCGCGCCGACGGCGCCCCCGTCCAGCTGCACCAGCAGCACCGCCGCGCCGGGCCGGCACAGTCGGCACGCCAGCAGCGACAGCGCCGGGTCGAGCTGCGGCAGTTCGCTGTCCAGCGCGCGCTGCACCAGCGCCATCTCCGCCTCGTCCAGGCGCGCGGCGGGGCGACATTCCGGTTGCGCCTGGCCCGGCAGCCACCACAGCACCACCGCGGCCCGGCATAGCGGTGCCACGCGCACCATGTCGACCACCACGGCCGCGACTGCGGCCGGGCTCGACGCTTCCAGCAACCGCTCCAGCCAGGCCACGGGGCTGGCGGGCAGGTGACGAGGCAGCGGCTCGCGCGGCATGGGCTTCATGGGGTCCTCATGATCCGTTGTCACGACTGGCGGGAGGGGCGGCGTGGTCCGATCCGATAAACTGGACCCCTGCCGCGAGCATCGCTTCCCCCGCGGATCGCGCTCCATCGCTGCTTATCGACCGTTTCCGCCCGGGCTTTACCTCGCTTGCTCACCGACGCCATCAAAGACGCCATCCGCGCTGCCTACACCCGCCTCAAGGACGGGCTGCCGGGCTTTCGCGCGCGCGCCTCGCAGGGCCGCATGATCGCCGAGGTGGCCAAGGCGCTGGCCGAGGCCGGCGGCGCGGCGGTGATCGAGGCGCCCACCGGCACCGGCAAATCGATGGCCTACCTGATCGCCGGGCACGCGGTGGCCCGGGCGCAGAAGAAGAAGCTGCTGATCGCCACCGCCACCGTCGCGCTGCAGGAGCAGCTGGTGCAGCGGGACATCCCGTTGTACCTGTCGCTCAACGGTATCGAGGCGAAGGTGGCGCTGGCCAAGGGCCGTGGCCGCTACGTGTGCCCACGCAACCTGCTGATGGCCGGCAACAGCCTGGCCGCCGACGCGCAGATGGGATTGGGTTTCGACACCGATCTGGCGCTGTGGACACGCCCACCGGATGCGCGCGACAAGGCCGCGCTGGGCAAGCTGCTCACCGCGCTGGACACCGGCAGCTGGGACGGCGACATGGACGCCGCGCCCGAGCCGGTCGGCGACATGTTGCGCGGCATGATCACCACCAGCGCCGGCGGCTGCACCGGGCGCCGCTGCGCGCAGTTCATGGGCTGCCCGTTCTTCGCCGCGCGCCGCGCGGTGGCCGAAGCCGAAATCATCGTGGCCAACCAGGATCTGGTGCTGGCCGACCTCACCATGCCCGGCAGTGAGGAAGACAGCTGGGGCGGCGTGATCCTGCCCAAGCCGGACGAGACGCTGTACATCTTCGACGAGGGCCACCACGTCGCCGCCAAGGCGATCGACCGCGGCACCGCGGAAGTCTTCATGGGCGCCGCGGTGCGCCAGTTGAGCCGGCTCGGACGACAGGTGCACGCGGCCTACTCGCTCACCGACAAGGAATCGCTGGGCAAGCTCAGCCTCGACCAGGCCGACGAGAAGCTGCAGGAACTGAGCAACGCGCTGGAGGAACTGGAGCGCGAGATCCGCCTCGGCTGGGTGCCCGATCCCGGCGAGAGCGAACCGATGTACCGCGGCTCGATGGGCCAGCTGCCGGAAAGCTGGGTGGAGCACGCGCGCGTTTTGGCCGTCTATACGGCCGAGGTGCAGCGCTGGCTCAACGCGGTGCGCCGCGCGGTGCTGGAGATGAGCGAGGGCGGCCCCACGCAGGAGGCGCTGTCGCGCGAGCTGGGCATGGCGCTGGAGCGCCTGGAACGGCAGTCGCGCTGCTGGCGCGCCTGGTCCACCAGCGACCACGAACACGCGCCGCCGCTGGCGCGCTGGGTCACGCTGGCCAACGATCAGCAGCTGGTCTGTCACGCCTCGGCGGTGTCCGCCGCGGGCATGCTGCGCAGCGTGCTGTGGGGCAACGCCAGCGGCGTGGTGATGACCTCGGCCACGCTCAGCGCCGGCGGCAACTTCCGCCACTTCGCCGACGCGGTGGGCCTGCCCGACGAGGCGGTGACGCTGAGCCTGCCCTCGCCGTTCGATCTCGCCAGCCAGGCCCGGCTCGAGGTACCGGCCATGCGCACCCTGCCCGACGCCCGCGACGCGCACGCCGAGGAAGTGGGCGAATGGCTGGCGGAGAACCTCGACTGGGACGCCGGCAACCTGGTGCTGTTCACCTCGCGCATCAAGCTCGACCGCGTGCTGCAGAAGCTGCCGATCGCGATGGTGCGCAAGGTGCGCGCGCAGGGCTCGCTGGGCAAGTCGCAGCTGGTCGCCGAGCACTGTGCCGACATCGAAGCTGGCAAGGGCAGCACGCTGTTCGGGCTGGCCTCGTTCGGCGAAGGCTTGGACCTGCCGGGCAAGTTCTGCGAGACGGTGGTGATCACCCAGCTGCCGTTCGCGGTGCCGACCGACCCGGTGGGCGCCACCTACGCCGAATGGCTGGAGTCGCGCGGGCGCAATCCGTTCATCGAAGTGACCATTCCCGAGGCCACGCGACTGCTGATCCAGTACTGCGGCCGCCTGATCCGCAACGAGACCGACCGCGGCCGCATCGTGCTGCTGGATCGCCGCGTGGTGGTCAAGCGCTACGGCGAACGCATGCTGCACGCGCTGCCGCCGTTCGAGCGCGCGATCGAGCGCGCCGCATGAATACCGGCCGCATCCTGCGCAGCGACGAGCTGGTGCCGGTGCCCTGGCGCAACGGTCAGGGCGTGACGCGCGAACTGGCGATCGCCCCGCCCGGCGCCGACACCGACGATTTCCTGTGGCGGGTGAGCCTGGCCGACGTGGTGGGGCCTGCCCCGTTCTCGCTGTTTCCCGGCGTGGATCGCAGCATCGTGCTGATCGACGGCGCCGGCTTTCGCATGACCCTCGATGGCACGCAGGAACACGACCTCACCACGCCCTGCGTACCGTTCGCCTTTCCCGGCGAAGCGGCGGTGGCGGTTGCGCTCGCGGGCGGACCTACGCGCGATTTCAACCTGATGCTGCGGCGCGGCCGCGTCGTTGGCGGAATCGACGTCTGGCGGGGTCCCAGCGTCCATGACTGCCCCGCCGACCTGGTGCTGCTTCATGCCGTGCAGGGATCGATCGTGACGCCGGCCGGCATCCTGGGGCGCGGCGACAGCTGGCTCGCCGCCCACGCCCCGGCGGCGCAGGTGGCCTTGGCCGCCGGAGCGGTTGCCCTGGTCGTGCAGGTGCACGACGCGCTCTGAGTCGGCAATCCGGCGGCAGCGGGAGCCGCCCGCGTTACGTGGCGCGCGGCACTCGCGAGCCACGCGCTGGCCGGGCGAAGTACCGCACGCGATGGCCGCCTATACTCGCCCCACCTTTCGCGGAGCGATGCGCCATGGCGATGCTGATCCTCGGTCTGCTGCTGTTCCTGGGCGTGCATTCGACCCGCGTGTTCGCCGACAGCTGGCGTACGCGGCAGATCCAGCGCCTCGGCCCGATGGGTTGGAAGGCGCTGTACTCGGTGCTGTCGCTGGCCGGCTTTGCGTTGCTGGTGTGGGGGTTTGGCCTGGCGCGCCAGCATCCGGTGGTGGTTTGGGTGCCGCCGATGGCCCTGCGCCACCTCAATGCTCTGTTCACCCTCATCGCCTTCGTGCTGCTGGCCGCCGCCTACGTGCCGGGCAATGCGATCAAGGCGCGGCTCGGCCATCCCATGCTCGCGGCGGTGAAGCTGTGGGCGTTCGGCCACCTGCTCGCTGCCGGCATGCTGCATGACGTGCTGCTGTTCGGCGCGTTCCTGGCGTGGGCGGTGGTGGATTTCACGGTGTCGCGGCGCCGCGACCGCGCGGCCGGCACCACGTACCCCAACGGCCCGGCCTGGCGCACCGTGCTCACCGTGGTGCTTGGCGTGGCCGCCTGGACGGCATTCGCCCTCTGGCTGCATAGGCCGCTCGTTGGGGTGAGTCCGTTCGGCTGAGGGCGTATCCTGCCGCCTTCTTACCGCTGCCTCGCGAGGTGCGCCATGGTCGGCTTTCTGCTCTGGTTGTTGCTGCTGGTGTTCTGCTGGCCGATCGCCCTGCTGGCGCTGGTGCTGTACCCGATCGTGTGGCTGATCGCACTGCCGTTCCGGCTGATCGGGATCACCGTGGGCGCCGTGTTCGCCTTCCTTGGCGCCCTGCTGATGCTGCCGGCGCGTGTGCTGCGGGGACGTCCGGCGATCTGACGGAACGAGCCCGGCGGCGGGGTTGCGCCGCCGCCGTGGGTCATCTTCACATGGCTGAACGAACGGCCCAATGCGCCACCTGAGTGACGCCGGGCGTCACTGATGCCCGGCGCGCGGAGCAGTTCGACACGACGTCCGTCATCACACGCGGCATACCCTGAACCAATCCGCCGCGCAGCGACCGTTTGTCGCACTACCGGCGGGCGCCGAGGCACCCGAAGCGCTCTTCTCGCAGGGGCGGGCCAACCGCCAGCGCCGCCATCGTGCCGCGAGCACGCGCCTCATGCTTCCCCCAACCCCAACGGTCACTCCAGAGGCCGCGGCTTCAAGTTGCGGCGCTCCGTGCCGATGTCTTGTAACAAGCTGCGCATGCCGTCCAGCGGACGGTCAAACCCGACCGGCGTTGGCACGGCTTTCGCAGGAAGAACCGGACCCACCGGTTGTCCGCCTGTTGCGAGGAAACGCGCCATGACCTGGTCTCTTCCACTGCCCGCCACGCTCAGTGCCAGTGTCGCCCTGTCCGTAACCACGCCCACGGTGATGAAGGCGGTTCCCCAGCTCGATATCGCGCGCTTCGCCGGCCGCTGGCACGAGATCGCGCGCCTGCCCTCGCCCTTGCAGCGGCTCACCGACCGCGACATCCGGCTGGACATCGAGTCGCTGGAGGCCGATCACTACCGCCTGCGCCGCACCTGCGTCGGCACCGATGGCAACGAACGAGTGCAGGACATCCAGGCCCGGCGGCGCTATCCGGTGGAGGAACCGGGGCAGTTCCAGCGCTGCGCTGCGCCAGCCTGGGCGCAGTGGCTGCCGTCGACGTGGAAAGACCTGTGGGTAGTGACCACCGACCGCCACTATCAGTGGCTGATGCTGGGCGAGCCGCGCCTGCGTGAGCTGTGGCTGCTGGCCCGCGAACCACAGATGGAACGCCAGGTGCTGGAAGCGCTGAAGTCGACCGCGCGCGGGCTGGGCTACGACCTCGCTCCGCTGATCGTCAGCGGCCAGCTGCGCAGCTTCCAGATGGTGTGACGCACGGGCGGACTTGGCAGCGCGCCGCCGCCCGTTCACCATCGCCGGCTCGATCCTGCACCGGCCCGCCCATGGCTTCCACCCACTCCATCCCGTGCCCCTGTGGCCTGTCCGCCGACTACGCCCGCTGCTGCGGGCCGCTGCACGCCGGCACGGCATTCGCCACCACCGCCGAACAGCTGATGCGCTCGCGCTACAGCGCCTACGTGCGCTGCGATGAGCCCTACCTGCTCGCCACCTGGCACGCCAGCACGCGGCCGGCCACGCTCGACCTGGCCGCGCAACAACCCGCACCCACCTGGCTGGGCCTGGACGTGAAACGACACGAAGCCGCCGCTGACCATGCGGTGGTCGAGTTCGTCGCGCGCCTGCGCTACGGCGACGGCAAGGCGCAGCGGATGCACGAGGTGAGCCGCTTCGTGCGCGAGGACGGACGCTGGTACTACGTGGACGGCGACATCGGCGACCGCTGAGCCCAGCTCAGAACCCGGCGATACCTGCCTCACGTAGACGCGCGGCCAGCGCCTGCACCTCAGGATTAGCGAAGAACGCGCGCAGCCGTTTCGCCCGCGTGGCGCCGATGCCATCGATGCGCTGCCAATCGGCCCTGCTGCGGGCGGCCAGGGTGGCCCAGTCCGGCGCCGTGGCCTGGCCCATCGGCGGCGGCGCCAGCGCCGCCAGCCAGCGATCGAAGGGCTGCCGGCGCGCCGCCGCGAAGGCGCGGTCCAGCGCCGCGGCACGCTGTGCACCGATGCCGTCGATCGAGGCCAGCTGGGTTGGCGTCAGCCGCATCCAGTCCAGCAATCCAGGCAACAGCCCCGCATCGATCAGCTGCTGCCATACCCCCGCGCCGACGCCATCGATGTCCAGCCCACGGCGGCCGCCCAGCCAGACCAGCCGCGCCCGGAACTGCTGCTGGCAACCGGGCACCGGATGCCAGCAGCTCAGCGCGTCGTGATCGGGGGTGGGCGCATCCACCACCGCCCGTTCGCTGCTGCGCCACACCACGTCATCCAGGCGCGGGATGGTGAGCCCGGCCAGCGATACGCTGATCCGGTCTCCCGGCCGCACGTCGAGTTCGCGCCAGCGCGTCAGCGAACCCACGCTCACCCGCTGCACGCGATGGTCGTCCAGTTGCACCGGCTCGAGCTCAAGCACCACGCTCACCCGACCGCTGCGGCCGGTACGGAAGTCCACACCGCGCACGGTGGCCAGCGCACGGGCGGCCGGGTATTTCCACGCCACCGCCCAGTCCGGCGGCGCCGCCTGCCAGCGGCTGGCCGGCGGTCGATGGCCCTGGCGCAGCACCACGCCGTCGGCGGCGAACGGCATCGCCTGGCGATACCAGCGCTCGCGCCAGCGCGTTACGTCAGCCAGCGTCGCCACCGGTTGCACCAGCGCCGCGCTGTCGGCCAGGCCCATCACGCGCAGGCCGGCCAGGCGCGCATCCATGTCCTCGGGCCCGGTGGGCCAGTCCCACACGAACAGGCCGATCTGCGCGGCGGTGACGTCGTCCAGTTCGCCTCGCGCCAGCGCACCGGCGACCTTCGAGCGCGCATTCGCACCGCCATCGCGGGCCTGTACATGACCGAGCAAGCTCCACACCAGCTCGCCCTGCAGCACCACGCGCGCGGGGGCGTGGGCCAGCGTCTTCGGCACCGCAGCGATGCGACGCGCGGCCGCGGTCCAGTTCGAGCCGCGCGTGCCGTCGCCGCGGCTCACCGCCTCGCGCAGTGCGCCGTGTTCGTACAGCAGAGTGACCGCCACGCCGTCGGCCTTTGGCTGGATCCATAGGTCGCGGCCGTCGCGCGACTGCATCCACGCCTGCACGGCGCGGGCATCCGGCAACTTGGCCAGCCCGGTCTGCACCACCGGTGCGCGTATGCTGCCGCCGGCGTCGGCCAGGTGCGGCAGATCGGCCGGCGCCTGTGCGGGAAAGCACGCGCGCCAGTTGCGGAACTGCTCCAGCGCCTGATCGTAGATCGCATCGTCCACCGGCGAGCTGCCTTCCACCCGATAGGCGTGGTTCCACGCAGCCAGGCGATCGTGCAGGGTGGCGAGCTCGGTACGGGCACGTGCCGGCGGCCAGTCGGGACAGGCCGCCTGCAGCGGCGCGGCAACCCCCAGCAAACCCAGAACGAACACGATCCCTCGATGATGCATGGCTTGTCTCCCCAGCGCGCTCCGGCGCCGATCGGGCAAGCCTAGTCAGGGCATCGACGCGCCCGACAGCGGGTTCGTGCCAGCAGTGCTGTAGGGCCGTGCTGCGGGCCTGACGGAGCGTTCGCCGACGCGTGGGCTCAGCCAGCCGTATCGAATCGCAATTCGGTTTGGCCGTCCGGACGTCCGTTAGGCCCAAACCGCCGCTCGACGATGCGCCCGGCGCCAGCGTGATCGATCAGCACCAGCGTGCTTGCTCGCGTGCCATAGCGCTCGCCCCGAATGAACGCCGAGGACAGCCAGCGCTCGCGCTCCAGGCCGATACCGGTGTCGGGCAGGGCCTCGTCCGGCGCCTGCCGTTCGTCGGCCAGGGCGGTGAACAAGGGCTCGGGATCATCCGCATCGACCTCCAGCCAATGCTGCAAACGCTGCATCAACGCGCGCGTCTTCGGCCACGGCGTGTTGAAGTCGGCATTGGACAGCCCGTGCACACCGGGGGTGATCGCCTGCAGCCGCGGCTCGGGCCGGTTGCCGAGATAGAAGCCATCGCGCGCATCAAACGTGAGCAGGTTGAACGGTCGATAGTGCGCCGCGTCGGCGCGCAGACGCGAGGCGTGCGCGGGCGCCTGATCCGGCCCGGTGAGGTAGTCCACTGCCAGCAAGCCGCGTGACCGCCCCACTTGCGGATCGCGCGGATCGCGCACGTTGGTCACCACCGTGCAGCGTCCGTCGTCGTTGACCCCCAGCCATGTGCCGCCGGCCTCCAGGTCACGCCCCGCAGCCATGGCGGTATCGGGCCAGCGCGCCAGCGGCGCCGTAGGGCGACCGTGGAACTCGTCGCGATTACCGGCCAGCACGAGGCGCCAGCGGGGATGGGTGTTCCAGGCGAAAGCGATCAGGCACATGGGTGAGCAGTAAGGCAGGAGGAGCGAGAAGTGAGGTGCACGCAGAGATGATCGCCCTTAACAGGGGCATAGCCGACTTGCTGCAGCTCACAACAGGGCGCTTTTCTATCATCGCGCGGCGTGTCGCGATGAACAGCATACGCGGCAGAGCCTTCTCCCCGTCGCCTCTCACGTCTCGTCACTCACCCTTGTCCCTGATCGCCGCGGCCAGCGCCCAGCGCGCGGCGACGCGCGGGGTGGTCATGCACACAGCCTCGTCGGTCACCGTGGTGACGGCGCGTTCGAGCAGTTGGATGTCGGCCTCGTGCTGGCGCGGCACGTGCGGATCCTCGAAGAAGATCGCACGCTGGCATCGGCGCTCCAGCACCAGATCGGCGATCTGCGCGTCGCCGCCCATCGGGCCGCTCTGGTAGCGCTGCACCCACTCGCGCGCGGCGGGCCAGCCGCGGCTCCACGCCAGCTCGTTGAGGCGCTGCCCGGTGGTGCCGGTGGCCACGCGCGCGGCGAAGCGCGAGAGCACGTCGAATTGCTCGGCGGCGAAGGCCAGCATCTGCGGCTTCATCGCATCGTGGGCGATCAACGCTAGCGTTTGCGATTCCAGCCCATACAAGGCATCCGCATCGGGATCGGACGCCAGTCCAGCATGCACGCGCTCCATCTCGATCCAGTCGCGCGCCGAGGCGACGGTGGAGATGAACGGCTTGCCGTGGATCACGCACTGGCGTTTCAGCGCCACCGCTTCGGGGAAGATCGAGGAGGGGTCGACCGGATCGATCAGGTAGATCGCGCCGTCCAGCGTGCGCTGAGGACCCATGCCCACCACCTCGGCCACCAGCTTCATCAGGCCGCCCTCGCGGCCGTACGGATAGCGCTGCAGGCCGTGGTAACCGGCGAGCAGGCCGACGTGCACGATGCCATCGTGGGTGCGGCCTACGGCATGCAGACCAAGATCCAGCTCGCGGATGCCGCGCTCGCAGGCGCGCAGCCAGCGGAACAGGGCAGCATCGCGCTGGCTGTGGTGGAGACGGTTGGCGGCAAGGCCCAGACGCATCGAACGCGATCCTGTGTAAGAAGGAAACGACCGGCGCAGCGAATGCCGCGCCGGTCGCCAGTGTAAGGATCAGGCCGCGATGTTGATCGCCGCGGCCCGCGCGCGTCAGGCCGCTTCCACCGCCTGGGTCAGCAGCATGCGGGCGATCGACACGGCCGCCTCGCGACCGTCGTACACCGCGCGCACCACCAGGTCGGCACCGCGCACGTTGTCGCCGCCGGCGAAGATCTGCGGATGGGCCGTCTGCAACGGCAACGCACCGTCGGCGCCGGTGATCACCCGGCCGTTGCGCTGCAGCGTCACACCGTGCGCCTTGAGCCAATCCGGCGGGCTGGGCAGGAAGCCGAACGACTGGATCACCACGTCGGCGGCGAGCTCGTACTCGCTGCCGGGCATGTTCTGCGGACGCGGGCGGCCGTGGCCGTCGGCAACCAGCTCGGTGGCGATCACCCGCACGCCGCGCACGTGACCATGGCCATCGTCGAGGATCTCCAGCGGCTGGCGCTGGAACACGAACTCCACGCCTTCCTCGCGTGCGTGTTTCACCTCGCGCGCCGAGCCCGGCATGCTCGCCTCGTCGCGGCGGTAGACGCAGCTCACCGACGACGCGCCCAGACGCACCGCGGTGCGCACGCAATCCATGCCCGTGTCGCCGCCGCCCAGCACCACCACGCGCTTGCCGGCGAGGTCGATCGGCGAAGGTTCGTCGCGCAACAGGCGTTCGGTGTTGGCGATCAGGAACGGCAACGCGTCGTGCACGCCGTGCAGCGCGCGGCCGGGCAACTCACCATCGACGTAGGTATATGCACCGGTGCCGACAAACACCGCGTTGTAGTCGTCCAGCAGCTGGCCGAACTCGATGTCGCGGCCCACTTCCTTGTTGAGGAAGAAGCGCACGCCCATCTCCTCCAGCACCGCGCGGCGCGTGCGCACCACGTCCTTCTCCAGCTTGAACGGCGGGATGCCGAACGTGAGCAGGCCGCCGATCTCGCTCTGCCGGTCGTAGACGTCGGCGGCGATGCCGACGCGGCGCAGACGGTCGGCACAGGCCAGCCCGGCCGGACCGGCGCCGATGATCGCCACGCGCTCGCCGGTCTCTCGCACACGGCTGAGGTCCGGCCGCCAGCCTTGCCGCAGTGCTTCGTCGGTGACCCAGCGCTCGATACTGCCGATGGTGACTGCGCCGAACGCGGTCTGCTCCAGCGTGCAGGCGCCTTCGCACAGGCGGTCCTGCGGGCAGATGCGGCCGCAGATCTCCGGCAGCGGGTTGGTCTCGTGCATCAGCGTGGCCGCTTCCATGATGTGGCCGTCCTGCACCAGCTTGAGCCAGTTCGGGATGTAGTTGTGCACCGGGCAGGCGTGCTCGCAGTACGGGTTGCCGCAGTCGATGCAGCGCTCGGCCTGGGTGCCTGCCTCCTTCGTGGCGAAGTCGCCGGAGATCTCGCCGTAACCGAGCACGCGCACGTTGACCGGCACGGTGCGCGGCGGCTGTCGCGGCACGTTGAGGAACTGGAAGGTCTTGTCGGTCATGAGTAGTTCCTGCAACCGCTGTCCATCGTGGCGGTACCGGCAGAGGTATCGGAAATGCGTGGCGTCATGCCCGCGAAGGCGGGCATCCATTTTGCTTTGGGGCAAAAGCGGAAGGTGGATGACCGGCATTCGCCGTTGAAAAGCACCTCCCGCTTTCGCGGGAATGACGGCGCGTCGGCGCCTTGTACGGACTGGGTTGGCACCTTCATGCTGCGCTCCGCAGTTCGTCGGCCAGCGCGGCCAGGCTCGCGGCCTTCGGCTTGACCAGCCAGAACTTGTACTGCAGGCCGCGGAACTCGCGCAGGATCTGCCGGCCCCAGTCGCTGTTGGTGTATTCGACATGGCGCGTCACCAGCTTGCGCAGGTGCTGCATGTAGTGCTCCATGCCCTCCGGCGAGATGCGCAGGATGTCGACCAGCTCGTGGTTGTAGCAATCGACGAAGTCGCGCTCCAGATCGAGCACGTAGGCGAAGCCGCCGGTCATGCCCGCGCCGAAGTTGAGGCCGACCTTGCCCAGCACCGCCACCACGCCGCCGGTCATGTACTCGCAGCAGTGGTCGCCGGCGCCTTCCACCACCGCCAGCGCGCCGGAGTTGCGCACCGCGAAGCGCTCGCCGGCGCGACCGGCGGCGAACAGCTCGCCGTCGGTGGCACCGTACAGGCAGGTGTTGCCGATAATCGCCGCGTCCTGACTGGCGAACGGCGAATCGGCCGGCGGACGCACGATGATGCGGCCGCCCGCCATGCCCTTGCCGACGCCGTCGTTGGCCTCGCCGGTGAGCTCGATGTGCACGCCGCCAGCGTTCCATGCACCCAGGCTCTGGCCGGCCGCGCCGGTAAGCGCGAGCGTGATCGGCGATTCGTCCATGCCGTGGTCACCGTGGGCGCGCGCCACCTCGCCCGACAGCCGCGCGCCGATCGCGCGATCGGTGTTGGCGATGGCGTACTCGAAGCGACCGCCGCGCTTGCCGAGCACGGCATCGCGGGTGTTGGCGCTGATCCGCGAGGCCAACGCGGCGGGGTCGCGCATCGGGTTGCGCGCCAGCGTGCAGGTCGCGTCCGCGCTGGCGCTGAGGCCACGACCGTCGATCAGCGGCGAGAGATCCAGCCGGTGCTGCACCGGGGTGGTGCCTTCGAGCTGATGCAGGAGGTCGGTGCGCCCGACGATCTGCTCGAGCGATCGCACCCCCAGCTGCGCCAGCTGCGCGCGTACGTCTTCCGCCACGAAGCGGAAGTAGTTCATTACCATCTCGGGCAGGCCGATGAAGTGCTCCTTGCGCAGCACCGGGTGCTGGGTGGCCACTCCGGTGGCGCAGTTGTTGAGGTGACAGATGCGCAGGTACTTGCAGCCCAGCGCCACCATCGGGCCGGTGCCGAAACCGAAGCTCTCCGCGCCCAGCATCGCCGCCTTGATCACGTCCAGCCCGGTCTTCAGGCCACCGTCGGTCTGTAGCCGCACGCGGCCGCGCAGGTCGTTGCGGCGCAGCGTCTGCTGAGTCTCGGCCAGGCCCAGTTCCCACGGCGTGCCGGCGTACTTGATGGAGGTCAGCGGGCTGGCGCCGGTGCCGCCATCGTGGCCGGACACGGTAATGAGATCGGCGCCGGCTTTCACCACGCCTGCGGCGACCGTGCCCACGCCGGCATGACTGACCAGCTTCACCGAAACCAGCGCGTCGGGATTCACTTCCTTCAGGTCGTGGATCAGCTCGGCCAGGTCCTCGATCGAGTAAATGTCGTGGTGCGGCGGCGGCGAGATCAGGCCGATGCCGGGCTTGGCGTAGCGCAGCCGGGCGATGGTCGCGTCGACCTTGTGGCCAGGCAGCTGGCCGCCCTCGCCGGGCTTGGCGCCCTGCGCAATCTTGATCTGCAGCACCTCGGCGTTGACCAGGTAGTGCGGTGTGACGCCGAAGCGACCCGACGCCACCTGCTTGATCTTGGACATCTTCTCGGTGCCGTAGCGGGCGGGATCTTCACCGCCCTCGCCCGAGTTGGAGCGCGCGCCGAGCCGGTTCATCGCCGTGGCCAGCGCCTCGTGCGCCTCGGGCGACAGCGCGCCCAGCGACATGCCGGCCGAGTCGAAGCGCTTGAGGATCGCCTCCACCGGCTCGACCTCCTCAAGCGGGATCGGCGCAGCCAGCGGCTGCGCCCCGAGCAGGTCACGCAGCGCCGACGGCGGGCGATGATCGACGTGGTTGGCGTACGTGCGGTAGTCGGCCGCATCGCCGGTGCGCACCGCCTGCTGCAGGGTGGCGATCACGTCGGGGTTGTACATGTGGTACTCGCCGCCGTGCATGTACTTGTAAAGGCCGCCGGCGCGCAGCGGCAGCGCCTCGTTCCAGGCCTCGGCGGCGAGCAGGCGCTGGTCGTGCTCGAGATCCTCGAAGGTCGCGCCGCCGATGCGCGAGGGCGTGCCGGGAAAGCACAGCTCCACCACCTCCGGCGCCAGCCCCACGATCTCGAACAGCTGCGCACCGCGGTAGCCGGCGATGGTCGAGATGCCCATCTTGGAGAGGATTTTCAGCAGGCCCTTGCGGATGCCGCGACGATAGCTGCGGCCCACCTCGGCGCGGTCGGCGTCGATGTGGCCCTGGCGACCGAGCTCGAACAGGCTCTGGTAGGCCAGCCACGGATAGATCGCGGTGGCGCCGTAGCCGATCAGGCAGGCGAACTGGTGCGGGTCGCGCGGGGTGGCCGTTTCCACGATGAGGTTGCACTGGCAGCGCAGGCCCTGCTCGATCAGGTACGCATGCACCGCGCCGACCGCCAGCAGGGCGTGGATCGGCAACTTGCCGCGCTCCGGATAGCGATCACTGAGGAACACCAGCACATGGCCCTCGCGCACGGCCTGCGCGGTGTCGCGGCACAGCCGGCGCAGCGCCTGCTCCAGCCCTTCCTCCGGCGCGTACATCAGGTCGAAGCGCGGCGTGCCGACGAACTGCGGCAGCGCCAGCAGCTGGCGCAGCTTGCGCTGGCTGAGGATGGGCGAGTTGATCAGCGTCTGCTTCGCGTTCTCCGGACGGAAGTCGAACACGTTGCCTTCGGGGCCGAGCTGGGTCACCAGCGACATCACCAGCTTCTCGCGCAGCGGATCGATCGGCGGGTTGGTGACCTGGGCGAAGGCCTGGCGGAAGCGGTCGAACAGCGGGCGCACCTGGCGCGACATCGCCGCGATCGGCGTGTCGTCGCCCATCGAGCCGGTGGCCTCGGCCTCCAGATCGGCGAGCACCTTCAGCACCGACTCGCGCTCCTCGCGGGTGAGGCCATAGAGCTTCTGGTAGCGGTGCAGTTCGTCCGGCGGCAGCGGCTCGGCCGCCAGCGAAGGGTCGATCAGGTCCGATTCGAGATAGCTCACGCCAGCGCGCAGCCACTCGCGGAACGGCGCGCGCGAACGGTTGATGGCGTCGATGTCGGCGTCGCGCAGCAGGCGATGCGCCTTCAGATCCACCGCGATCATCTCGCCCGGCGCGAGCCGGCCCTTGGCCACGACCTTCGACGAGGGCACGTCCCACAGCCCCGCCTCGGAGGCCACGATGAGATGGTTGTCGGCCGACAGCGCCCAGCGTGCGGGGCGCAGGCCGTTGCGGTCGAGCGTGCAGGCGGCGTAGTGGCCGTCGCACATCACCAGGCCGGCCGGACCGTCCCACGGCTCGCTGTGCAGTGCGTAGTACTCGTAGAAGCCCGCCAGATCCTCGTCGATGCCTTCGCGCGCGGCGAACGCCGGCGGCACCAGCACGCGCATCGCGGCGAGCAGGTCGAGCCCGCCGGCGAGCAGCACTTCCAGCGCGTTGTCGAGGCTCTCGGAATCGGAGCCGTTCTGGCGCACCAGCGGGCCGAGGTCGCTGAGGTCCAGCAGCGGCGAGCGCAGGATCGACTCGCGCGACTGCATCCAGCGGCGGTTAGCGCGGATGGTGTTGATCTCGCCGTTGTGCGCCAGCAGCCGGAACGGCTGCGCGAGACGCCACTGCGGCATGGTGTTGGTGGAGAAACGCTGGTGGAACACCACCGCATCGGAGCTGAGCGCTGGATGCAGCAGATCGGGGTAGACCTCGCGCAGGCGGCCGGGTGCGGCCATCGCCTTGTAGCCGATGACGTCGGCTGACAGTGTGATCACATAGAAATGCCCGTCGTCGCGCAGCGCGTGCTCGGCGCGGCGGCGGGCGCGGAACAGGGCGCGTTCGAATGCACCCTCGTCCATGCCGTGCGCGGGCTCGACGAAGATCTGCCGCACCCGCGGCTGCGCGGCCGAGGCCAGCGGTCCGCACGCCTCGGCGTTTACCGCCACTTCTCGCCAGCCGGCGGCCTCCACACCCTCCTCGCGCAGGCTGCGCTCGAGCTGCAGCGCCGCGGCATCGCCGCCGGCCGGATCGAGAAACACCACGCCAGCGGCAAAGCGCTCGCCCAGCGCGATGCCCGATTCCTTGGCCAGCGCTCGCAACCAGGGCCGCGGCCGATGCAGCAGCACGCCACAGCCGTCACCGCTGATGCCGTCGGCATTGACGCCTCCGCGATGCGAGAGCTTGGCCAGCGCGTCGAACGCGGTGTCCACCACCCAGGCGCTGGCGCGCCCCTCCACCTGCGACACCAGGCCGAAGCCACAACTGTCGTGTTCGAAGCTCGCGTCGTACATGCGCGGCGTAACCTGCTGGTGCAAGGTCGCTTCCCTCATCGCTGGATGAAACGGTTGGGGACACCAACGCCTGCAGCGCACGCGCTGCAGGCAATTGACAAGACGTGCGCTCCGACTGTACGCACATTTGATGCGCCGCGTCAAAGACATTTGGGCGTCTAAACGGAAAAACGCAAAGTGGTTGCGGAAGAGACTGCCGGCGCCGCCTCGCCGCCGCCGCGATGGTCAGTGATAATCCTCCCCATGCCCACGCCTCCCGCTTTCCGCCTGCTCCTGCCGATCTGCCTCGCCAGCGCCTTCATACTGCTTGCCGCACCGCCGGTGCTGGCCCGTCGCACCGGTCAGAGTGCCGCTGAGAAGGCCCGCGCCGAACACAAGCTGGACAGCGTGCGCAGCCGCATGGAGGCGCTGGCCAAGGCGCAGGAGGAGACCGCCAGCCAGCGCGATCGCGTCAACGCCGAACTGGCCAAACGCGCGCGCGCCCTGGCCAGCGCAGCAGGGGCGGTGCGTGCCACCGAGGCGCAGATCGCCGCCAAGCAGCACGACCTGGAACAGTTGCAACAGCAACGGTCGGCACTGCAGTCGAAACTGGATCACCAGAAAGCCGCCATCGCCGACCTGCTGCGTGCCACCTATGCGCTCGGCCAGGGCTCGGACCTGCGCCTGCTGCTCGGCGACGAGGACGTGGCGCGCATCGCGCGCGCGCTGGCCTACTCCAAGTACTTCCAGCAGGACCGCCTGCAGCGCGTGCAGCAACTGATGGGCGACCTCACCAAGCTGCAGGACGTGGAAACCGCCATCACCGCCGAGCAACAGGCGCTGGAAGCCACCCGCGCACAGCAGGCCGAACAGGCCAAGGCGCTGGCCGCGCGCCGGGCCGAGCAGAAGAAACTGGCCGACCAGATCGACGCCACCTACCAGGACGAGGCCGCCCGGCTGGCCGCGCTCAAGCGCGACGAGGCCGCGCTCACCTCGCTGGTGAGCAAGCTGCAGGCAGCCATCGACGAGGCCGCCCGCGTTGCGGCGCGCGAGGCGGCGCGCGAGCACGGCGGCCACGCGCCGGCAGGCGGCGGCAAGACGCCGGTGCTGGCCAACATCCGCGGCAGCCTGCCGTGGCCGGCAGCCGGGGCGGTGCACAGCTACGGCAACGGCGTGCTGATCAAGGCGCCCGGTGGCAGCGAAGTGCACGCCGTGGCCAAGGGCCGGGTGGTGTTCGCCAACTTCCTGCGCGGCTACGGCATGCTGGTGATCCTCGACCACGGCGGCGGCTGGATGAGCATGTACGGCAACAACGAAGCGCTGCTGCACCGCGTGGGCGACACCCTGGAAGCCGGCGAAGCGGTGGGCACCGCGATGGCGCCGACCGGGGTCAACACCGGCGCCTATTTCGAGCTGCGCCACGGCAACAAGCCGGTGGACCCGCGCAGCTGGCTGGCCAGCCATCGTTGACGCCACCCCGTGCCGCGACGCAGGCTAGCGAACGCGGGAATTACCGTTGCCGCCAGCGGTCCAAGCCGCCGCGCATCCTGCGCTTACCTCGAGTTGTCCGGAGTTTTCCCATGCGTCTTTCCACCTGCGGCCTGATCGCCCTCCTGCTCGCCGCGCCGCTGGCCCACGGCCAGGACCTCCCCGAGTCATCGGCGAGCGCAGCGGCGCCGGCCGCCGCCGGCTCGACGGCCGGTGCGCCCGATGCGGTGGACCTGGAGGACATCCGCAATTTCAGCCGGGTGTTCGAGGTGGTGCGCCAGGCGTACGTGGAGAAGGTCGACAACAAGACCCTGATGAAGGCCGCGATCAGCGGCATGCTGTCCGGGCTGGATCCGCACAGCGAATACCTGGACAAGGACGGCCTGGCCGAGCTCACCGAGGACACCACCGGCGCCTACAGCGGCCTGGGCATCGAGGTGATCGAGCAGGACGGCCAGCTGCGCATCGTCTCGCCGATCGACGACACGCCGGCTGCGCGCGCGGGCATCAAGCCCGGCGACACCATCGTCAAGATCGACGGCAAGCCGATCACCGAGGAAAACATCGACGCGATGTTCAAGGACCTGCGCGGCGAGCCGGGCAGCAAGATCACCCTCACCATCGTGCACGACAAGAGCGACAAGCTGATCGACCTGCCGCTGGTGCGCGAGAAGATCTCGGTCACCAGCGTGCGCACCCGCGAGATCGAGCCCGGCTACGCGTACATCCGCATCAGCCAGTTCCAGGAGGACACCGCGCCGGACCTAGAGAAGAAGGTCGGCGAGCTGATCGCCAAGCACGGTGCGCAGAAGGGCGCGGTGCTCGACCTGCGCTCCAATCCCGGGGGCCTACTGACCGCTGCGGTGGCAGTGAGCGATGACCTGCTCGATGCCGGCACCATCGTCACCACCCGCGGCCGCCTGGCCGACGCCAACCTCAGCTTCACCGCCCACCCGGGCGACCTGCTCAACGGGGCGCCGCTGGTGGTGCTGGTCGACAACGGCACCGCGTCGGCGGCGGAGATCGTTTCCGGCGCGCTGAAGGACAACCACCGCGCGCTGATCATCGGCAAGCGCACGTTCGGCAAGGGCGTGGTGCAGACCGTGCTGCCGCTGGACGCCGAGCACGCGGTGAAGATCACCACCGCGCGCTACTACACGCCCAGCGGCACCTCGATCCAGGCCGAAGGCATCAAGCCGGACATCGCGCTGGCCGACCTCACCGTGAACAAGGCCGACAGCGGCCCGCAGCTGATCACCTCCGAGGCGGACCTCAGCCATCACCTCGCCAACGAGGACGGCAACGCGCCGAAGGACATCAACAACGACGGCAGCGCCGAGAACGCCAAGCTGGCCACCCAGGACTATGCTCTGTCGCAGGCGCTCAACGTGCTCAAGGGGCTGGCGCTGAACCGACCGGCGGCGGTGCCGGCCAAGCGCTGAACCGACCGGCTCAAGCGCCCATGCCGGGCGCCAGCTCACGCAGGCGCGCGGCAAGCGCGTCATCGTCCAGCAGGGTGAAGCCCGCGAACTCGAACGCGGGCGCGACCAGGCAGGTACACAGGGCATAGGCGCCCAGCGGGCGCGACGTCTGCCACGCTCCGGCGGGCACCACGCGGATCGGCTGCACATCGCTGTCGGGATCGCCTAGCGGCCCCAGCCGGAAACGTTCCAGCCGGTCGCTGCCGGGATGGTAGACCAGCAGCTCCAGCGGATCGCCCTCCACGAAATGCCAGGCCTCCTCGGCATCCACGCGGTGCCAGTGGCTGCGCTCGCCGGCGTCCAGTAGAAAGTGGATCGCGCTCAGCGCCGGGCGCTGGCCCGGTGCCGTCTTGGCGGTGTGGATGCGGCGGAAGTGGCCGCCCTCCACGTGCGGCACCAGGGCGAGCCGGTCGATCAGGACGGCGGCGCGCTAGGGCATGGCCGATCAGGCGCGCCCGGCGCCGTCCGCGGCGGGCTTGAGCAGCCACGCCACCGCCAGCACGCCCAGCTCGTAGAGCAGGCACATCGGCACTGCCAGCATGATCATCGAGGTGATGTCAGGCGGCGTGATGAAGGCAGCAATGGTGAAGGCGCCGACGATGGCGTAGCGGCGGCCGCTGCGCAGCTTCTGCAGGTTCACCACGCCGATCGCGGCGAGGATCACCACCGCCACCGGCACCTCGAAGCACAGGCCGAAGGCGAAGAACATCAGCAACACGAAATCGAGGTAGTGGGTGATGTCGGTCATCATCTCCACGCCCTGCGGCGTCACCGCGGCGAGGAAGCGAAACGCCGCCGGCAGCACCAGGAAATAGGCGAACGCGCAGCCCATGTAGAACAGCACCAGCGCCGCGACCAGCAGCGGCCGCGCCAGGCGCTTCTCGTGCTTGTACAGGCCAGGGCTGACGAAGGCCCACAACTGATAGAGGATCATCGGCATCGAGATGAACAGCGCCACGTAGAACGCCAGCTTCAGCGGCGTCACGAACGGGCTGGCCACCTCGGTGGCAATCAGGTGCGCGCCCTGCGGCAGGCGCGCCACCAGCGGCGCGGCCAGCTCGGTATAGAGGCGGTTGGCCATCGGCACCAGGGCCAGCAGCACCAGCAGCACCGTGACGCTGGCGCGCACGATGCGGCTGCGCAGCTCCAGCAGGTGCGAGAACAGGCCCTGCTGCAGGTCGATCGACGGCTCAGGGCTGGCCATGTGACACCTCGTCCGAAGAACCCGGCGCGGGCGTCGCGGGCTTGGCCTTCATCAGTTCATCGGGGGACGCCGCATCGATCGGCGCGGACGGCGGACTCGGCGCATTGGCGTCCGCACCGGCCAGGGTCGACACATCGGCGCGGACGGCGGACTCGGCCTTGCGCGTCGCCTCGTTGAGCTCGGCCTGTGCGGCGTTGAGTCGCACCTGGGCGGCCTCCGCCTGCGCCGCGGCCTCGCGGGCAGCCTTGCGGATCTCCTCCACCTGCAACTCACGCTCCACCTCAGCGCGCACGCTGTCCCAGCCAGACCGTAGACGCCGCAGCAACGTGCCGGCAGTACGCGCCGCCACGGGCAGCTTCTCCGGCCCCAGCACGATCAACGCGATGACGGCAAGCAACAGCAGCTTGCCGAAGCTGATCTCGATCATGGCCGCACGCCGTCGACGTGCTTACTTGGCGTCGCTGGAGTCGCGCTGACTCTGCGTGGCGGCATCGGGCGCCTTGGGCGGATCGGCCTGCAGCCGCTCCTCGGCCTGCTTGCGTTTGGCCGCATCCTCTTCGTCGCCGTTGAGGCCCTTCTTGAAGTCGCGCATCGCCCCGCCGAGGTCGGCGCCGATGTTACGCAGCTTGCCAGTGCCGAAAATCACCACGACCACGATAAGCAGGATGATGAGATGCCAGATGCTCATGATGTCCTCGAATGCCAAACCGGTTGGGACGGCGCGCCACACCTGCCGCGGCGCGCGGTCCTGATCAACGCGAAGTGTACTCCTCCAGCCGGTCGCGGAAATCGACTACTTGGCTCGGCACGTTGCTTACGCCGCCCTCGAAAATGCGCCGCGGCGTGACGCCGGCACCATAGATCGAAGCATTGGCGTCGTAGTCGATGCGCAACGCGGAGCCGTCCAGCGCCACGCCAGCGAACAGGCCGCGGGCGCGGGAATAGGAATAGATCTCCGCTTTCATCTGGCTGTCGGTGGCGGCGCTGGCGGTGCGGCCCACCGGACCGGCCGCGGCTGACGCATCCGCGCCCAGGGTGAACTTGCCGTTGACGATCGAGTCCACCCCGCGCTGGGTGCGGAACACCAGCACTACGTCGGTGGAGGACACGCCGATCTGGAAGCCTACGCTGCCGCCGGTCATGGTGATGAAGCTGGGGTTGGACCAGGTGCCGTCTGGACCCTTCACCGAAATCAACCCTTCGCCGCGACGGCCGCCGAAGATGAAACCGGCCTTGACCATGTCGGGGATCACCGCGATCGCCTTGGCATCGCGCAGCAGATCCTGCGGAATCGCCTTGTCCGGCGCCTGCATGACCTCGTTGAGCACACGCACGGCGTTCTGCGCGCGCACCAGCGGCGGGTCCTCGGCATGAGCGGCCATGGCCGGCAGCAGGAGGGTCAACGCGAGCAGCGACCAACGACGCAGGGATGCTTTGAACATGGAAGGCTCCGGGGTCAGGAAAAAACGGGATCGTGCGGCATTTCGCGCGACCAGGCCGGGGGTGCGGCCTGTGGCAGACTGGGCGGCCATTTTCCGACCGCCGTCGACGCCCATGAGCAGCAACTATACCGGCCTGGCCGGGTATGCCCACGACCAGCCGGCCAAGGCTGGCGTACTGCTGGTGAACCTCGGCACACCGGAAGCGCCGACCGCGGCGAAACTGCGCCCCTACCTGGCCCAGTTCCTCAGCGACCCGCGGATCATCGAGCTGCCGCGCTGGCTGTGGAAGCTGATCCTGCACGGGGTGATCCTGCGCATTCGGCCCAAGCGTTCAGCGCATGCCTATGCGCGTATCTGGACCGAGCAGGGCTCACCGCTTCGAACCGGTAGCGAGGCACTGATGCGGGCGCTGCAGGGGGAGCTTTCCGGGCGCCGGCCCGGCCCGATCAAAGTCGAGCTGGCGATGCGCTACGGCGAACCGTCGGTGCGTCGGCAGATCGAAAAGCTGCAGCGCGCGGGCGTGCGCCGGCTGCTGGTGCTGCCTCTGTACCCGCAATATTCCGCGACCTCCACCGGCTCGGTGATCGATGCGGTGGCCGACACGTTGAAAGTGCTGCGCTGGCCGCCAGAGCTGCGCCTGATCAACGACTATCACGACGATCCCGCGCACATCGAGGCACTGGCTAGGAGCGTGGAGGCGTTCTGGGCCGAGCGCGGCCGCGGCGACAAGCTGCTGCTGTCCTTCCACGGCATTCCCGAGCGCTACCTGCGCGCAGGCGATCCGTACTTCTGCCAGTGCCACGCCACCGCGCGCCTCCTGCGCGAGCGACTGGGGCTGGAGGCGGACCAGGTAATGACCAGTTTCCAGTCGCGCGTGGGCCGCGAGCGCTGGCTGCATCCGTACACCGACGAGACGGTGAAGCAGCTGGCGAAAGACGGCATCGGGAAGCTCGACGTGATTTCCCCCGGGTTCGCTGTGGATTGCCTGGAAACGCTGGAAGAGATCGCGATGCAGAACCGCGAATTCTTTCTCGAAGCGGGCGGCAGCGACCTGCGCTACATCCCCGCGCTCAACGACTCGCCAGACCAGGTGCGAGCGCTGGCCGACCTGGTGCTGCGCCACGCGCAGGGCTGGCCGGAATTCGCGCCCGACTACGATGCGGAGGCGGCGCGCGCCCGCCAGCTCGCCGCCAAGGCCCGGGCCGATGCCATGCACGGACGAACCGGTTGAAGCGGATGGGCGAGCCGCGCGAACTTCACATCGATCTGCCCACCCTGCGGCTGGCCGCACTCACCTGGGGTGAGGACGACGCGCCGTCGCTGCTCGCCCTGCACGGCTGGCTGGACAACGCTGCCAGCTTCGCGCGGCTCGCCCCGCGGCTGGCTGCGCAGTATCGAGTGATCGCGCTGGACCTGCCCGGTCACGGCCACTCCGATCATCTGGGCGAGGGCGCCAGCTACCACTGGCCGGACTACGTGCGCGCCGTGCTGGGCGCAGCCGACGCGCTGGGCCTAGCGCGCTACGTGCTGCTCGGCCACTCGCTGGGCGCCGGCATCGCCTCGATGGTGGCCGCCGCCCGACCCGAACGCATCGAACGCCTGCTGCTGATCGAAGGCCTGGGCCTGCTCGGCGACGACGGCACGCAGACACTGCAGCGCTTTCGCGACGCACTCGCCGCCGAACCGGCCGGCAAGCGCCTGCGCACCTTCGCCAGCATCGAGCAGGCGACCAGCGCGCGCACCCTGGCCAGCGGCCTGCCAGCCGCGCAGGCGCGGCCGATCATCGGACGCGCGCTGCGCGAAGCCGACGGCGGCTGGCAGTGGCGCAGCGATCCGCGCATCAACCGCCCCACCCCGCTGCGTCTGGCCGAAAGCCAGATCCATGCCCTGCTCGCCGGCATCAACGCACCCACCCGCCTGTTGCTGGCCGAGCCAGCCACCTCATACCTGCCCAGCGAGCCGATGCAGCGCCGCGCCGAATGCGTGCGAGATATCCGCGTCACGCACATGGCCGGCGGGCATCATCTGCATCTGGAGCATGCGCAGGCGGTGGCGGAGTGGGCGTTGCGGGCGGATTGATCCGACCGACGGGCAACCACCGCAAGTGGCAATAGCTGCCTACGTCGGAAACGTCGCCGGCATCCCGTCCGAGCCCCACGTCGCCATCCCAGCAAAAGCGGGCATCCCCTGTCTTCAAGCGCGAAGCACGAGTCGCGGGATGACCGGCATCGGCCATTGAAGATCACTTCCGGCGTTCGCCGGCATGACCTCCCGAGGAAATGCCGCCCACCCGAGAAGACGGGCGACTCCGCGCGTCACAGTCCCAGCACGTCCTTGCCCTGCTCGAACGTGATGTCCACCGGGATGTGCGCGGTATCGAGCTTCTTCAGGTCGCCGGCGAGCGTGGCGTCGACGTTGCCCATGGAGTCGGTGAGCGCCTTGGCCGCGGCGTAGTCGCCGTCGCCCTGGATGGTGAGCAGCTTCGCCGAGAGCTTGTTCATCGCGGCGGTCATCTTGTCGAAGTCGACGCGGTAGCGGCCGGTGGCCGGGTCGCGGCTGAAGGCGCCCTCTTGCTGGAAGAAGTTGAAGCGCACCATGTTGGCCTTGGCGTGCGCGTCGCTGGCGCCGAAGCGCACCGAGCGCAGGATGCCGGCGAGGAAGGTGACGTAGTTGTCCATCAGCTTGGTCTTGTCCAGCTCGCCCTTGTCGGCCAGCTTGGCGACCATGTACAGGCCCAGCACGTCGGCCTTGCCTTCCTCGAAGCTGGAGGCCTGGTCCTTCAGCGCCTCGCGCACGGTGCCCTTGCCGTCCAAGGTGTTCTTGATCCCCAGGCCGTGGGCCACCTCGTGGAACATGGTGTTCTGGAAGAACGCGTCGAAGGTGAGGTTTTTCTGCTGGTCCTCGGCGATCAGTGCCTTGGCGATCGGCAGCATGATGGTGTCGAACTTCGCCTGCATCACGTTCTCCAGCTGCAGCCGGCGCGTGCCCTTCTTCAGTTGCACCTGCTCGTCGTTGGGCAGGTTGATGGCGATGGTCTTGGCGCCGACGTTGGCGTCGCCGGCGTAGTACACGGCGAAGTAGGCGTTGAGGTCGGCGTCGGAACCCGGCGTCTCGGCCTTGTACTTCGCATCCACCGGCAGCTCGCGCTGCAGCTCGGGCAGATACTTGGCGAAGCGCGCCAGGCGCTTGCTCCAGGCCTGGTCTTTCACCAGCACATAGCTCTCGTAGCTGGCCTTGTAGCCGAACAGCTGATCCTCGTAGGTTTCGATCGGGCCGACCACGATGTCGACCGGATTGGACTTCATGTCCATCCAGGCGAAGTCGCTGGGCTGGTAGTCGTCGCTCTGCAAGGCGTCGGCGCGCATCGTGAGGTATTTGGCGAAGCCCTTGTCCTTGGCCAGCTTGGCCGCATCGCGCAGCAGACCGGCGGCCTTGTCCAGTTCGGTCTTGTAGGCCACGTGGTAGGGCACGGTGGTGAGCTTGCCGGCGTCATCGCGGCGCAGCAGGGTGTAGAGCGAGGCCTTGTCCTTGAGGTCCGCCTGCTCGAATTCGGCCTTGCTCATGTCCGCCGGGTAGAACTGCGCACCGGCCGGGCGCGCGCCCACCCCGGCGACGAACGGCTTGTCGTTGTCCAGTCGATTCCACGGCCCGTAGTTGAGCTCGGCGAAGGCGCGCAGGTCCGGATCGCTGATCTTGGCCATCAGCGCGGCCTTGTCGCCCCAGGACTGCTGCCAATAGATCGCGTTGGTAATGTCGGCCGCGTCGATCAGCAGGCCGAGCATCTTCTTCTGGTCGGCGTCGAGGCCGGACAGGTCGGCGGTGAGCTTGACCTTCGCGTAGTCGGCCAGGTGCTGCTGCACGGCGCTGTCGGCGGCCGGCGTTGCGGTAGTGGCGGCAGCGGGCTTGGCCGTCGTCGCGGCGTTTGCTGGCGCCTGGTCGTCATGCGCGGACGAGCATCCACTCAGGGTGGCGCTGCCCAGGGCGAGCAACAGGCACAGCGGAAGCAGGCGATGGCGCATGGCGGTTCTCCGTGGAATGAGAACCCCATGGTAAGCGAGGGCGGCGCCAGTGCGCCGCCCTCGCCCGCCATCAGCCGGAGATCGCTAGGCGCTCGGAGCGGTACAACTGCATGGTGACGCCCGCCACGACGATCGCCGCCAGCGCACTGCCGCCCAGGCAATAAGCCAGGTGCAGCGGACTCACGCCGGTGCCACGCACCAGGTCGAGGATGCCCAGGTGCTGGCCGAGCAGCGGCACGGCGTACATCCAGTTCTGCGGCTTGATCGGCATCACCATCAGCGCCACGCTGGGCAGGATCGGCAGCATCATCAGCAGCGACACGTAGGTCTGCGCCTCGCGGTAGCTCTTGGCGAACGCCGCCACCATCGACTGCAGCGCGCCGAGCAGCACGATCATCGGCAGCTGCAGCAGCAGCACGTGCAGCGCAAACGACGGCCCCAGGTGCAGCTCCATGCCCAGCTTCTCCGCCGGCACGAAGCGGCCGACGATGCTGAAGCCGACCAGGCAGATCACCAGGCTGGCGGTGGAGAACGCGCAGATCGCCGCCAGCTTGCCGAGGAAGATCTTCCACCGCGGCACCGGATTGGCAAACAGCGGCTCCAGCGATTGCCGCTCGCGCTCACCGGCAGTGAGGTCGATCGCCAGGTACATGCCGCCAATGAACAACGTGAGCACGAACAGATACGGCAGGATGTTGAACAGCAGCACGGCGCGCGATTGGGCCGTGGCCTGATCGCGCTTGGCCACCACCACCGGAATCGCAGTGGCCGGCGACAGCCCGCGCGCCACGAGCCGCATCGCCCCCTGCACGCGCGCATAGCCCTCGATGAGCTTGGTCACCCGTTCCACCGGCGTGTTGGCATCGCGCTGGGAGGAGTCGTAGATCACCTCCACCTGCACCGGCTCGCCTTTGCGCCAGGCCTTCGGGTAATCGGCGCGAATGCGCAGGGCGAGGTCGATCTCCTGGTTGCGTACCGCCGCCTCCGGATCAGCGATCGCCGACTGTGGCACCACGCCACCGGCCTTGAGCGCGTCGACCAGGTTGGGCGCGTACTGCGCGCCGATCACCGGCACCTTCAGCGGCTTGTCCGCCTTGTCCAGCTCACGGTTGATGGTGAAGTTGATCAGCATCACGAACATCAGCGGCGTGAGCAGCGGGCCGGTGAGAAAGGCACTGGTGAGCGTGCGGCGGTCGCGCAGGTTCTCGCGCACCTCCTTGAGGAACACGGTGAGCACAGCGCGCGTGCGGCGCACGGGGTTGGTCAAGGTATTCATGCGGCGAGGCCCTCCTCGCTGCCGATCAGTTTCACGAAGGCTTCCTCCAGGTTGCTTTCGCCGGTCTGCGCGCGCAGCTGGTCCGGCGTGGCGTCGGCGACCACGCGGCCGCGCGCGATCACCACGATGCGGTCACACAGCGCGCCCACCTCCTGCATGATGTGGCTGGAGAACAGCACGCAGCGTCCCTCCGCTTTCAGGTTGAGCATGAACTCGCGCAGCGCGCGGGTGGCCATCACGTCCAGGCCGTTGGTCGGCTCGTCCAGGATCACGTTGCGCGGGTCGTGGATCAGCGCACGGGCGATCGCGGTCTTCACCCGCTGGCCCTGCGAAAAGCCCTCGGTGCGGCGGTCGGCGATGTCGGACATGTCCAGCGCGCCGATCAAGGCCTCGCGGCGCGTACGCAGCTCGTCTTCCGGCAGACCCTGCAGGCGCGCGAAGTAGTCGATGTTCTCGCGCGCGGTGAGGCGTTTGTAGAGGCCGCGCGCATCGGGCAGCACGCCCAGCCGGCGACGCACCGACAGCGGATCGACCGCCGCGTCGATGCCGTCCACCAGCACCTGGCCGCGATCGGGCGCCATCAGCGTGTAGAGCATGCGCAGCGTGGTGGTCTTGCCCGCGCCGTTGGGACCCAGCAGGCCGGTGATCTCGCCGTCGCTGGCGGTGAACGTGACGCCGTCGACGGCGTTCACCGTGCCAAAGGCCTTGTGCAGATCCTTCACTTCGATCATGGCGTGGAGCTCCTGGTCCGACATGAGCTTGCGCGCGGCAGCACCGACAGGGCGACCATCAGCGGAAGCAAAATCTGGGCGAAGAACGGGGGCGCACTGCACAGCGCCGCGATGAACATGGCCGCCGCCCACAGCAGTACGGCAAAAAGGGTTTGCTGCTTTTTCACGGCGTCGCTCCGTTGAAATCGATGAACATCGGGGTGGGCTTGAGGCGCTCCAGGCAGCTGGCGTCGAGCGTCTTCGGCTGCAGGTCCTCGACGAAATGCTTGACGATCTTCGGCATGCAGCCGGCGCCGATCACGTTGTGGCCCTGGCCGGTGGCCACGAGGTGGCGCGCATTGCTCAAGCCCTTGAGCACCTCCTCGCCGTAGCGCGGCGGGGTCACCGGGTCGTACTGACCGGACAGCAGCAGCACCGGCTTGTCGGTCTTCAGCGGGTCGTGGAAATCCTTCGGCCGCGTGCCGTGCGGCCACACGCTGCAGACCGTGGTGAGCGCGTCGATCATGCGTGTGCCCAGGATGGTGTGCTCGTCCTGCGGGCGCGGGGTGAACAGGTCGGCATCCTCGCTGCAGATCACCGAGGACTGCATGCCGCCGTTCATGGTGTCGGCCAGGTCGCCGGAGAGCAGCTTGGCCTGGCCCAGCAGCGGGCCGACGTCGCCGTGCGCGGCCGCGTCGATCGACAGCGGTAGCAACGCGGCGGTGATCGGCGAGTAGGCGAACATGCGTACCACACTGGCCAGTGAGAACTCGCTCAGCCGACGCTGCACGGTCTGGTAGCTCTGCGGATCGCGGAAGCTCACCGTGTGCGGGTTGGCGCGCAGTGCATCGCGCAGCTGGTAAAGCGTCTGGTACGGGTCGCCAAAGCGCTTGTGGCACTCGGCATCGGCGGTGCAGCGGGCGAACTGCGCCTTCAGTGCATCGTCCAGGTTCTGCGCGAAGTCCTCGCCCAGCACCAGCGAATTGGGCACCACGCCGTCGAGCACCACCGCGCGCACGGCATCCGGATAGCGCATCAGGTACTGCTGCGCCATGCGCGTGCCGTAGGAGACGCCAACCAGGTCGAAGCTCGGCGAGCCGAGCGCCTTGCGCACGTCTTCCAGATCCTGTGCGGCGATGGTGGTGGTGTAGAAGCGCGGATCGGCGTTCTTCTCCACCTGCGCCAGGCAGCGGGTGATCTCGGCCTTGAGTTTGGCCGGATCATCTTCGACGTCATCGTCGGGCGTGGCAGGCTTGTCCTCGTTCTTGCAACTGAGCGGATGCGAGCCGCCGGTGCCGCGCTGGTCGAGCAGCAGCAGGTTGCGGTGCGCAAGCAGCGGGTCGAGCGCGGCGATCGCCGCCGCGGCGTTCTCGGTGGCCGCCTGCCCGGGCCCCCCGGCGAGGAACACCAGCATGTCCTTGGTGGCCACTTCCGCGTTCGAACGCACCACCGCCAGGCGCAGGGTGATCTTGCGGCTGGCCGGATCATCGCGGTTCTCCGGCACCTCGAACGGTGCGCACCATGCGGCCGTGGTCTGAGCGCTGTTGGGCTGGCCCAGCTCGCACGCGGTGAGCGTGAGCGTGCCGAGTTTCCAGGTGGCCGGCGGCGCTGGCTTCACCGGCGTGGCCGGCGCGGACGATGCGTTGGTGCTTGCAGGCGCCGGTTCGGCTGCCTTGGGTCGATGGGCCACATGGTTGGCGGCGATGATCGCGACCGCAATCGCGACCGCCACGCCCATGCGCGCTGCTTTGGGTTTCGTGCTCACGTGCTGCTCCCCGGGTCAAAGATGGATTCGATCGGCTGCCCGAACAGCCGCGCGATCTTGAAGGCCAGCGGCAGGCTCGGGTCGTACTTGCCTGTCTCGATGGCGTTGATGGTTTGCCGCGATACGTCGAGCCGCTCGGCCAGATCGCCCTGCGACCAGCCCTGCTCCCCGCGCAGGTCGCGAACGCGATTGTTCATGGGCGCGCATACCGCCGCGCCACCGCCCACTTGGCGAGGCCGTAGCTGCCGAACAGTGCCGGCATCACCAATATCGCCACCAGGAACGCCGACACCTTGGGAAACGCGCCCACGCTCAGCAACAGGCCGTAGCTGAAAAAGCCGAAGCCGGTAACCAGGGCGGCGATCGCGAACGCTTCCAGATCGATGTGCCGCTCCAGCTCATCCTCGTCGCGGATCAGCCGCACCACCGCGCGGATCACGCCGATCACCGGCAGCAGCGGGGCGATCGCCAGCACGAAGCGCCAGGGGCTGGCCGGCAGCCGCGGCGCCAGTGCGCCGTAGAGCACGATCAGCACCACATAGGCGCCCATCGCGGTGAAGAACTCGCGCAGGTAGCGGCGGTGGATGGGGCGCATCATGGCTGCGGCGTCCCTTGTGCGCCGACGCGTTCCCGCCGGACGCGCCACCACCGACGCACCGATTCGATCGCGGCGAGCAGCAGCGAAGAGCTACCAAGCCCGGCGAGCAGACCCAGGCTCAGATCGTCCAGCCGTCCGCGCCACCAGGCGGCCAGCAGCACCACGCCCATCAGCGCCGCCACCAGCAACAGGCGCAGCGGCAACGACCACACCGAGGCCTGCTCGCACTCCGTACTGCCGCCGTAGCGGCGGGTGATCACCCACCAGCGCGTCAGGCTGTAAGTCACCATCATCACCGGGAACACCCAGATCAGGATGCTGCCGTCCAGCGACACGGCGCCGGCCGCAGCCAGCAGGCCACCGATCAGGCTGAGCGCCGCCAGCACGGCGCTGGCCACGCCCAGCGCGACCAAATGGATGCGCTGCTCGAACTCGTCGCTGTCGGCCACCTTGCGCGCCAGCAGCAAAATCACATAGAGCATCGGCAGCGCAGGTGCCGCGGCCAGCAGCGTCTTCAGCCAGAGCCCGTGCGTGGTCCGCGCCAACGGCCAGACCAGCACCATTGTCACGACGTAGACCAGCATGGTGATGCTGACGTGGCTCTGGTACGCGCGTTCGCTCAGACGCTTCATGGCGCCATCTCCTCGCCCGTCCTACTCGCACCCGGACCGGCCGTCGCGCCACACAAGCCACCGTGCATTCCCCATTCCATAGCCCACCCCCTGTAAAGCACCCTTTACAGGAAGGTATCGGGGCTGGCGGGCCATGTCAAGCGTCCTTTACAACCGGCCGCAATGTCGGCCAGGAATCGGCAAACTTGAGCGCAAAAGTGTGACCTGGTTTGCAATTTCTGACGCTATGTGTCGCAATTCACAGAATTTTTCCGGCGCCGAAAACGCCCGAAAGACAAGTCAAGCTTTTGTAATACCTGGGTTTTTTGCGTGACGCCGGCGTTTGTCGACGCTTTGGCACGTGGCTTGCTCAACCTAGCTCGCAAAACAGAGACACCGCTTCGTCCTTCGACCACTTGATCCATTTCACGATTCACCCAAGGGGGAATTCATGTTCCAGCGCAAGACGCTTCTCTCCACCGCCCTGGTCGCCACCTTCGGCTTCCTGGCCCTCGCCACTGCCCCGGCCCAGGCCGCCAGCACCGGCACCATCAACTTCAGTGGCAAGGTGCTCGCCGACACCTGCACCATCGCCGTCAACGGCGGCGCCACCGTGACCCTGCCGACCGTGATGACAGCTGCGTTTGGCTCGACCGTCGGCACCACCGCGGGCGACACCCCGTTCACCGTTGCGCTGTCGGGTTGCGACACGAATACCGCCAGCGCGCAGATGGCGTTCTCTGGCAGCAACATCGACAACACCAGCGGCGACCTGACCAACACGGCCACGGGTGGCTCGAACGTGCGTATCCGCCTGCTCAACAGCACCAATCAGGCGATCAACACCAAGACGGGCACGAACGCTCCGAGCATCGCCGTCGCCAGCGGTTCAGGCTCGACCCAGATGAAGGCGCAGTACATCTCCACCGCCACGGCGACCACCGCCGGCCTGGTGACGTCGAGCGTGAACTTCACGCTGACCTACCAGTAAGCAGCGGCCATCGCTGCAACCGGCACGGCCGGTTGCAGCGGGTCGCCTGTCGCTCCTCGCGGCACAACGAATCCCTGGAAGTGCCCATGAAAAGCCTGCTCTGCGCTGCCGGCGCAGTCATAGCCGCGCTCGCTCTGGGCGCAGCTCCCGCCCAAGCCACCGTAGTGATTGCGGGAACTCGCGTCGTCTTTCCTGCGGCGACCGGTGAAGTGACGGTGCGACTCAGCAACGAAGGCAGCCAGCCAGCCCTGGTCGAAGCCTGGATCGATGACGGCGATCCCGCGTCCACTCCGGACACGGCCAAGGTGCCGTTTCTGGTTACGCCCCCGCTGGCGCGCATGAACGCCGGTAAAGGGCAGAGTCTGCGCATCGTCTATGCGGGACAGCCGCTTCCGGCTGACCGCGAATCGCTGTTCTGGCTCAACGTCCTGGAAATCCCCCCCAAGCCTGTCGCCAAGACCGGCGAGGAACAGAACACGCTGCAGTTCGCCGTGCGCTCGCGCCTCAAACTGTTCTTCCGCCCGGCGCAGCTGGCCGGTGATCCGGCGACGGCGGCACAGGGCGTGGCCTGGCAGATGGTCCACGACGGCGACGGATACGCGCTGGAGGCCCACAATACGTCGGCGTACTACATCACGTTCAGCAAGGTATCCATCGCCGCCGGGTCGAGCTCGTATGAGAGCGAGACCGGCATGGTCGCGCCGCGATCGACGCTGCGCCTGCCGGTCAAGGCGCTCGACCGCAGCCTGCCCGCTGGCAGCACGATCGACTACACCGTGATCAACGACTTCGGCGCGGCGACGCCTTACAAAGGCAAGGTCGCGCCATGAGCGCTCGCCGGCAGGAGGGCGCCGCGCAGCGCCGCCTGCTGGCGGCGATCATCGGCTTGACGCTTGCGGGCTGGGGCCACCCGGCGACGGCTTACACGGCGACGGCGTCGGCTGCCGTCGATGCAGCCGTGGATGCCAACTTCGATCGCAGCATGCTTTCGGGGGCCGGCCAGAACACCACCGACTTGTCGCGCTTCGAGCGCGGCAATTTCGTGCCCGCCGGCACGTACAGCGTGGACATCTTCCTCAACGAGCGTCCGATCGGCCGTCGCGACGTGCGCTTTGCCGCGCCGTCGGACGACGCCAGCGCCACCGCCTGCGTGACGCCGGCGCTGCTCGACCTCCTCGGCCTGCACCCGGCTGACATCACCGCGCAGACCACCGCCGACCTCGCCAACCCTGCGTTGTGTGTGGACATCGGCCGCGTCGTTCCCGGCGCCAGCATGGATTTCGACATGGGCGACCTGCGCCTGGACACCAGCGTTCCGCAGGCCTCGCTGGGCCAGATGGCGCGAGGCTATGTGGATCCGAGGTATTGGGACTCGGGGGTGACGGCCGGCCTGCTCAACTACAACTTCAACAGCTATCGCACCAGCGGCCAGGGCCTGACGCAGACCTCGTCTTACCTCGGGCTCAACGCCGGGTTGAACCTCGGGCGCTGGCACCTGCGCCACGACTCGTCGCTGGTCTGGCAATCCAGCGCCGGCCGCGCGCGATCCACCCGCCACTGGCAGAGCATCGCGACCTATGTGCAGCGCGACCTGCCGTCGCTGCATGCTCAGCTGACGATCGGCGACTCCTGGACCAGTGGCGAGGTGTTCGACAGCGTCGGCCTGCGTGGCGTACAGATCGCCACCGACGACCGCATGCTGCCGCAATCGCTGCGCGGTTACGCGCCGACCGTGCGCGGCGTGGCCGACAGCAACGCCAAGGTGACCATCCGCCAGAACGGCATGGTGATCTACCAGACCACGGTGGCGCCTGGCCCGTTCGCTATCAACGACCTCTACGCGACGGGTTACGGCGGCGACCTCGAAGTGAGCGTGACCGAGGCCAACGGCCGCGTACATACGTTTTCAGTGCCCTATGCCTCGGTACCGCAGCTCCTGCGACCGGGGTTGAACCGGTTCAGCCTGGCGGCCGGCCAGCTTCGCGACAACGCGATCAGGAACACCCCGGGCCTGCTCCAGGCCACCTGGCAGCGCGGCTTCAACAACCTGCTGACCGGCTACGCCGGTGTTGCCGCCTCGCGGGGCTACGCCTCGGCGCTGGTTGGCGGCGCACTCAACACGCGCTACGGCGCCTTCGCGATGGACGTCACCCGCGCCCAGTCGCGCATCCCCGGCTTCGATACGCTGTCGGGCCAGAGCGTGCGCCTGAGCTACAGCAAGTCCATCGCGGACACCGGCACGTCACTAAGCGTCGCCGCGTATCGTTATTCCACCAGCGGTTTTCTCACGCTCGGCGACGCCGAGCGCGCCCGTGACTATGCACGACGTGGACTGCCGGTCTTTGCCACGGGCAACGCAGGCATCCCGCAGACCATCAATGGCGTACCGGTTTCCGGCCTGCTCACGCCTCAGCAACAGGCCGCGTTAGTTGGAGGCGACTACCGGGACTATGTGGTGCAGAGCGGCGTCGATCGCCAGCGAAACAATTTCAGCATCACGCTCAGCCAGACGCTGGGCGATCGCGGCGGCTCACTGTTCGTCACTGGTTCGGCGCGTGACTACTGGAACCGTCCCGGCACCGACACGCAGTACCAGGTCGGATACAACAATCGCCTCGGTCGAATGACCTACAGCGTGTCGGCCAGCCGCGAACGCGATCTGTTCGGACGCAGCGACAATCGTTACCAGGTTTCGCTGACGATTCCGCTCGGCGACAGCACCAGCACGCACGCGCCGGTTCTCACCGGCAGCGTGGCTCGCGACACCGCTGGCGGCATGCAGGAGCAGGCGACGGTCTCCGGCACGGCTGGCGCCAACGACCAGTTCATCTACGGGGCCACCGCCAGCCACGACAGTACCGAAAGCGCGGGCAGCGTTGGCAATACCGCCAGCGTCACCGGCGGCTACCGTGGCGCGCACGTGCAGGTGAACGCCGGGTTCGGCCACGGTAGCGGCTATTCACAGGCCTCGCTGAACGTGACAGGCGGCGTGGTCGCGCACCCGGGAGGCATCATCTTCGGCCAGCAGCTGGGCGACACTGTAGCCATCGTGGAGGCACCGCACGCCGCAGGAGCGCGTGTGGGCAACGCGGCCGGTCTCGTGGTGGACAAGAAAGGCTACGCACTGGTGCCCTATGTCACCCCTTACGTGCTCAATACGATCACCATCGATCCCACCGGCCTTCCGCTCGACGTCCAGCTCGACAACACCAGCGCCCAGATAGCGCCACGCGCCGGGGCCGTGGTCATGGTGAAGTTCAAGAGCGAGAGCGGGCAGTTTCTGCTGATCCAGACCCGGCTTCCCAGTGGCAAGGTATTGCCCTTCGGCGCCGAGGTGCATGACGAGGACGGCCAGGCGGTCGGTGTCGTCGGACAGGCGGGCCGGATCATGGTTCGCGTCAACCGCGCCGCCGGCCGGCTCAACGTGAGCTGGGGTGGCGACGAGGGACGGGACTTCCAGTGCTCGTTCGATTACCACACGCCCGTCAAGCCTTCTCGTGACCTCGCCAGCGGCTACCCGACCCAGCAGGCGGTCTGCGTCGCAGCACCCACGATTGCCGCAGCCGCAGAGGCGAACCCGTGATGAGCCAGACGCCACCGACAGGTATCCATCTACGGCGGAGCATTCGCCGTCTAACTACCGTACTCCTCCTGCTGGCGGCGACGATGCTCGCGCCATCGGCCGCTCGCGCAGGATGCAGTTTCGACCGTTTCAATTCCCAGGGCACTTACACCGTGTCGGTGCCCACGACCATCGTCAACGATCCGACGATCCCGATCGGCAGCACGCTCTACACTTCCGCGTCGAGCGGCATCAGCCAACAGGTCAACTTCAGTTGCGGCAATACCAACAACAACGGGTGGGGCCTGATCAACGAAGTGGGCAGCACGCCAGGAACCTCGCAGAACATCTTCCCCACGGGCGTGAGCGGTGTTGGCTACCGGGTGCTGCAGAAGGGTGACTACATCTACCCCTACCCGTTCTTCGACCTGGGTCGGAACAGCTCCTGGTACGAAGCAGATGCAGTAATTCTCGAGCTGGTGAAGACCGCCGCCATCACAGACGGCAGCGTCCTCAACAGTGGCACACTGGCGAGTTTCAAAGCGGGCCAGCAGAATAACTTCATTCTCGATGCTGTGATCCGGCTGGCCAACTCGCTGACGTTTACCGCGCCGGCTTGCCAGGTCAACGCCACGGCAATCAATGTTGTGCTGCCGACCGTCACCCGCGGCGCCTTCACCGGGGTCAATTCCACCACCGGTACCACGCCGTTCCAGATCGGCCTCACCTGCTCGAGCGGCGCCGTGGTCCGGATTACCCTGGACACGTCCTCGCCGGTTACCGGCAAGACCGGGGTCATCGCTCCGTCCGGTGGCAGCACTAGCGGTGTCGGCGTGCAGGTACTCGATTCGTCCGGCACTACGCCGGTGAACTTCGGTGTGCCAACCGTTATCGGAGCTACCCCCAATGGGGTGCTCTCGGTCAGCTACTACGCCCGCTATTTCCAGACCGGAAGCACCGTTGGAGCTGGCACGCTGAATGCGACGGCGACTTTCACACTGTCTTACCAGTAGCGCGGCCGCATGCCTACCTTCCGGGAGTGCCTGATCCGCTCTCGCCTTCAGTCGTAAGTCTGCACCACCACTTGGCTGGCAGGTGCGTAGCTGGCGAAGTAACCAAGCAGTGGATCGGTTGCCCGCTCGCGGGTGGATACGTTCACAGTGTTACGGACGTAGGTGCTTCCCGAGGCGTCAGCGGTCGCACCGCAGCCGTGACGGATGGTCGGAGACTCGGGCGGCGCCGACTCCGGGAGCCGCGACGTGTCCACCGCGCAAGTCGGCTCGAGGACGGCGCCGGAGAACGCGATGCGCCCATCGGCCGCACGTGCGGAACCGGACGCGGCAAACAGTGCGGCGCAGATTGGCAGGAGGAGAACCGCTGACGAAATGTGCATGTCGAAACCCTCGACACTCGCGGGGTTGGCGGGTGTCCGAAGGGGTTTTCGGCCCGCACCGTCGCGCCTGAATAGCGTCGACCTGGTCAGGTGAGCCAATTGCGATCCAGTTCACATAAATGACGCGAACTGCCGATTCCGCACCAAAATGCGCTTGACAGCCGGTTTTACACGTCGACTTTCTGGCAGATGCGCCGCGGCCGAGGGGGCTGCGCGTGGCGAGCGTCGAAAATACGGCGCCCAGGCACGGGCGCGGGCAGCGTCGGCGTGCCAGCGGAAAGAAACCGGACCGCCCCCTCAGCGGGAGGAGATGTACTTCTCGCGGCGGATCTGCGGCACCGGCAGGCCGAATTCCTTCAGCGCGGCGAAGGCGGCGTCGACCATGTTGGGATTGCCGCACAAGTAGGCGATGTCGCGGTCGGCCGCGGGTGCCAAGTCGGGCAAGGCGGCCTGCACGTGGCCCATGCGGTCGGTCTCCCGACCCACGTCGCGTGCCTCGCGGCTGAGGCAGCTGAGATAGGTGAAACCCGGGTGGGCCTGCGCGAAGGCGGTGAACTCCTCGTCGTAGAGCAGCTCGGCCTCCTTGCGGGCGCCGTACAGCAGCACCACCTCGCGATCGCCCGCGGCGAGCAGTTCGGCCAGCTTCGGCAGCATGGCGCGGTAGGGGGTGACACCGGTGCCGGTGGCCATCAACAGGTAGCGCGGCAGCGCGTCGCCGTCCTGCAGGCAGAAGCGGCCGTAGGGGCCGCTGGCATCCACCGTGCCGCCTTGCTCCAGACCGCCCAGGAGCGCCGTGGCGGCGCCCCCTTCCACGTAGCTCACGGCAATCTCGATCTGCTGCACCGGCGAGCGACCGTCGCCCACCGTGGCCACTGAATAGCTGCGCTTGGTCGCCGTGCCGTCGGCATAGGTGAAGTGGATCTGCAGGAACTGCCCCGGCACGAAGGCCAGCGGCTGGCCATCGACCCGCTCGAACACCAGATGGCGCACGGTGGGCGCCAGCATGCGGCTGTCGATGAGGCGGAGGGTGAAATGGTCGGCCATGGGGTTCCCGGAAACGCTGTGTGCACCCGGCAAACGCGGGCGGCGTGGACAAGCCCTTTATAATAGGAGTCTTGCCCCCAACGATGCAGCCCATGTCCACACCTTCCGCATCCCCGGTACCGGCGCTCGTCGTCGACAACCTGCGCAAGACCTACGGCAACGGCGTCGAGGCGCTCAAGGGCGTCAGCCTCACCGTGCAGCCCGGCGACTTCTTCGCCCTGCTCGGCCCCAACGGCGCCGGCAAGTCGACCCTGATCGGCATCCTCTCCTCGCTGGTGAACTCCACCGGCGGCGACGCGCAAGTGTTCGGTGTGTCGGTGAACAAGCAGCGCAACGAAGCGATGAAGCTGATCGGCCTGGTGCCACAGGAGATCAACTTCAACCAGTTCGAGAAGCCGTTCGACATCTGCGTCAACGAAGCCGGCTTCTACGGCATCCCGCGGAAGATCGCCGCCGAGCGCGCGGAGAAGTACCTGAAGGAACTGCGCCTGTGGGACAAGGCGCACCACCAGGCGCGTATGCTCTCCGGCGGCATGAAGCGGCGCCTGATGATCGCCCGCGCAATGATGAACGAGCCGAAGCTGCTGATCCTGGACGAACCGACCGCCGGCGTGGACATCGAGATCCGCCGCTCGATGTGGCAGTTCGTCAGCGGCATCAACGCGGCTGGCACCACGGTGATCCTCACCACGCACTATCTGGAGGAAGCCGAGCAGCTGTGCCGCAACATCGCGATCATCGACCACGGCACCATCGTGGAGAACACCACGATGAAGCGCCTGCTGGCCAAGCTCGACTCGGAGACCTTCGTGCTCGATGTCACCGCTGCGCCCGAGCCGCTGCCTCAGCTGGCCGACATCGCCCTGCGACGCGTGGACGAACACACGCTGGAAGCGGAGATGCCGCGCACGTCGGACCTCAACGCGCTGTTCGCGGCGTTGAGCGCCCACGGCATCCGGGTGACCTCGATGCGCAATAAGACCAACCGGCTGGAAGAGCTGTTCGTGCGGTTGGTCGAAAACGGGCGGGACAAGGCGGCGTAGCCGCTGTTCCCCTCTCCTCCAGGCGCAACCAGGGGAGAGGGCGGGGATGAAGGGGGGGGGCTTTCCGGTTTGCCCTCCCTCATTCCCGCAAAGGCAAAAAAAAGCGAACAGCTTCCCCCTCACCCCAACCCTCTCCCCCGGCGGCGCCGGGGAGAGGGCGCAAGAAACCAAGGCCAAAGCATGAGCAACACCAGCATCAACATGGTCGCGCTGTACACCATCGTGCGTCGCGAGATTGCCCGTATCACGCGCATTTGGACGCAAACGCTAATTCCCCCGGCGATCACCATGACGCTGTACTTCGTGATCTTCGGCAAGCTGATCGGCAGCCGCATCGGCACCATCGAAGGCGGCTTCACCTACATGCAGTACATCGTGCCGGGCCTGGTGATGATGTCGATCATCACCAACAGCTACGGCAACATCTCAAGCTCGTTCTTCGGCGCCAAGTTCAGCCGCGCGGTGGAGGAAATGCTGGTGTCGCCGATGCCGAACTGGGTGATTCTGCTCGGCTACGTCACCGGCGCCGTGGTGCGCGGCCTGGTGGTGGGCGTGCTGGTGCTGATGATCGCGCTGTTCTTCACCTCGCTGCACGTGGTGCACCCGCTGCTCACCTTCCTCTCGGTGCTGCTGGGCGCCACGATCTTCTCGCTGGCCGGCTTCGTGAATGCTGTCTACGCGAAGAAGTTCGACGACATCGCGCTGGTGCCCACCTTCGTGCTCACCCCGCTGACCTACCTGGGCGGCGTGTTCTATTCGATCAACATGCTGGGCGAACCGTGGCAGGCGATCTCGCGGATCAACCCGATCCTGTACATGGTCAACGCGTTCCGCTTCGGCGTGCTCGGCGTGAGCGACGTGGGCATCGGCACGGCTTTCGCGGTGATGGTGTTGTTCGTGGTCGTGCTGTCGGCGGTGGCGCTGCAGTTGCTCGAGCGCGGCGTGGGGCTGCGCTCCTGAGGAATTCCCGCAGAGCGCACTGTGTGCGCGAATGTTCTTTCAAGACCTGACAAGAAAGCGATCGCGCACACGGTGCGCTCCTGCACGGGTGCTGTGGCATGCGCGTCAACAAATACATCAGCGAAGCCGGTCTGTGCTCCCGCCGTGAGGCGGACGAGCTGCTGCTCGCCGGGCGGGTGACGATCAATGGTGAAGTCGTCACCACCGGCGCCAAGGCGCTGGAGGGTGACGAGGTACGTGTGGACGGCGAGATCGTCAAGGCGCGCATCCTGGCCACCACGCCGTCGGCGAAGAAGGCGGTCTACATCGCACTGAACAAACCCGTGGGTATCACCTGCACCACCGACCAGAGCGTGGATGGCAACATCGTCGACTTCATCGACCACCCGCAGCGGATCTTTCCGGTCGGTCGGCTGGACAAGGATTCCGAAGGGCTGATCCTGCTCACCAGCAACGGCGACATCGTCAACGAAATCCTGCGCGCCGAGAACCACCACGAGAAGGAATACCTGGTCGCGGTGAACAAGGCCGTCACCGACGAGTTCCTCGCCGGCATGAGCAAGGGCGTGCGCATCCACGGCCAGATGACCCAGCGCTGCCGCGTGCGGCGCATCGCCAAGTTCGGTTTCGGCATCGTGCTGACCCAGGGCCTGAACCGGCAGATCCGCCTAATGGCCGCCGCGTTCGGCTATCGCGTCACCCAGCTGCGCCGCGTGCGCATCGACAACATCAAGCTCGGCCACCTCAAGCCCGGCCAGTGGCGCAACCTCACCGACGTGGAACTGAAGGGCCTGCTGCCGAACCGCACCCAGTGGTGAGGCCTCGGCTGAACGGGTCGCCGTATGGCCGACACCCCCGCGGCCTCCGGTGAAGCCGATAAACGGCTGATGCACGGCACCTTCGGCTGACCAGTTCACCAGAGCATGACGGCCACCGCGAAGGCCCGTTCGCCGCCACCACTTTCCCTGCACACGCCGCGCCGGGCATGGCGTTAGTATCCCGCCAGTTGACTCCGCGGACCGGCCGCGTTGCAAGCAGGAGCGCGGATGAACAGCGGTTTGAGGGACTCCCCAGCCTTTCTGCAACACGCTGGTGAGATGGGCGAACTGGTTCGACGCAAGGACTGGTCCCTCACGCCACTGGGGCCCATCGAGCAATGGCCAGCCTATCTGCGCATCAATGCCTGCACGGTCCTCGGGGCCGCCTTACCCATGGTGCTGCTGTGTGGCGAGCAGGGCATCCTGATCTACAACGCCGCCTACGCGGCTCTCGCCGGCGCCCGCCACCCGGACATCCTCGGCATGGCCGCGACCGAGGCATGGCCGGAAATAGCCGAGTTCAACGCCCACGTAGTCCGCACCGTGCTCACCGGCCAAACGCTGGCGTATCACGAGCTCAACATGGTGCTGCACCGATCTGGCGAGCCGGAAGAGTTCTGGCTGTCGATCGACTACAGCCCCGTCTGCGACGAGACCGGCAGTCCGCGCTTGGTGCTGGCGGTCGTGCGCGATGTCACGGACCGGGTGGAGACGGCGCAACGACTGCGCATTGCCCAGCGTGCTGGCAGAGTGGGCCTGTTCGAGTGGTATCCGGACACCGGCCAGTTGGAGGTCTCAGACGAATATCGGCGCATCTGGGGCTTGCAGGACGACGAGGCGGTGCAAGAGAGCCGCCTGCTGGTGCTGATGCACCCCGACGACCGTGCGGTCGCCGGTCCATCCCGACGCAATTGGTCCAACCCTTTGCATTACGCGGAGTTCCGGCGGATCGACCCGATCACCGGCGAGGTGCGCTGGCTGGCCCGGCGTGGCGAAGTACTGGAGCGGCCTGACGGATTCAAGCGCTATCTGGGCGTGGTGTTCGACATCACCGAGCGGAAGCGGTCGGAAGAGGCCTTTGCCTCCAGCGAAATGCGCTGGCGCGAGTTGTTCGGCCAGATGCGGGAGGGCTTTGCGATCGGCGAAGCCATCCGCGACGAGCGCGGGCGGGTCGCCGATATCCGTTTCATCGAACTGAATCCGGCGTTCGAGACACAGACAGGGCTGTCGCTCCACGACACGATCGGTCGCTCCATGCGGGACATCAATCCCGACATCTCCGGCGACACGATTTCCCGCTACGCCACGGTGATCGATAGCGCTCAGGCGGCGCATTTCGAAGTCCAGTCGCCGCGGCTACACGGGCGCTGGTTCGAGGTGCGGGTGCGACCGATCGGCGACGACCGCTTTGCAGCCCTGTTTATGGACGTTACCGCCCGCCGCGAGGTCGAGCAGGCGATCCGTGACAGCGAGGAAAGCCTGCGCAGCATCGCGCGATCGTTGCCCAACCACGTGTGGACAGCACTCCCGGACGGCCAGGTCGAGTGGTTCAACGACCGCGCCTACATCTACAGCGGCGCGGTGCTCAACGCCCTGGAGGGCGATGGCTGGCAGGCCATGGTCCATCCAGATGAGATCGCCAGTATCACCACCGCCTGGCAGCAGGCCACGCAGCGGGGCGATGTCTACGAGACCGAGTGCCGTCTGCTTCGGGCCGATGGCGTCTATCGCTGGCACCTGGTGCGCGGCGTTCCACTGCGCGATGGCTTCGGCGCAGTGAAACGCTGGATCGGCACGAACACCGACATCGATGACCGCAAGACTGCCGAAGCAGCGCTGACCCACCTCACCGCCACGCTGGAGGAGCAGGTGGCGCGGCGCAGCGAGGAGCTCTATCGCACCCAGGACGCCCTGCGCCAGGCGCAGAAAATGGAGGCGATCGGCAACCTCACCGGCGGCATCGCGCATGATTTCAACAATCTGCTGCAGGTGATCAGCGGCAACCTGCAGCTGCTCGAGCGTGAGGCCGGATCCGACGACCGCGCGCTGCGACGCATCCGCAACGCGATGAGCGGAGTGACTCGGGGCTCGCGGCTGGCCCAGCAGTTGCTGGCCTTCGGGCGACGCCAGCCGCTGGCACCCAAGGTGCTGCACCTGGGCAAGCTACTGCGCGACACCGACGAGATGCTGCGGCACACGCTGGGTGAGGGCGTGGAGGTGGTGACCGTAGTGGCCGACGACCTCTGGAACACCGAGGTCGATCCCGGCAATGTCGAGAACGCCCTGCTCAACCTGGCCATTAATGCCCGTGACGCGATGGACGGCATGGGCCGGCTCACCATCGAGGCCAGCAATGCATGGCTGGACGACGCGCACGCGCTGGCGCAGGGCGACGCCGCCGCTGGCGAGTACGTGGTGCTGGCGATCTCCGACACTGGCTGCGGCATGACGCCGGAGGTGATGGAGAAAGTGTTCGAGCCGTTCTTCACCACCAAACCCGAGGGCCGCGGCACCGGGCTGGGGCTGTCCATGGTCTACGGCTTCGTCAGGCAGTCCGGCGGCCACGTGAGGATCTCCAGCACGCCGGGCCAGGGCAGCACGATCCGCCTCCTCCTGCCCCGCTGCGCGCGCGCAGAAGACACAGCCACCACAGCGTCCGACGACGACCGGGTGATCGGCGGCGACGAGACCATCCTGGTGGTGGAAGACGACGACGCCGTGCGGGATACGGTGATCGCGATGCTGCGCGACCTCGGCTACCGCGTGCTGAAGGCCAGGCATGCCGCCAGCGCGCTGGCGATCATCGAAGGCGGCGCGCGGATCGACCTGCTGTTCACTGACGTGGTCATGCCCGGCCCGATGCGCCCCGTGGAGCTGGTAGCCGCCGCGCGCCAGCAGCTTCCGCAGTTGCAGGTACTTTTCACTTCCGGCTACACGCAGAACGCGATCATGGAAGGCGGGCGGCTGAGCGAAGGCGTCGAATTGCTCAGCAAGCCTTACACCCGCGAGGCGCTCGCACGTCGCCTGCGCCAGCTGCTCGGTGGGCCGGGCCAGGCGCCACGGGCTGCGCCCACGCGCAAGGCCGCGCCTGCGTCCCCTGCCCCGCGCCAGGCCACCCGGCCCCTGCATATCCTGGTCTGCGAGGATGACTGGATGATCCGCAGCCTCGTCGTGGAGATGCTGCACACGCGAGGCCATCGCGTTTCCGAAGCGACCGACGCCGGCGAAGCGATCGCGCTGCAGGCGACGCACCCGGCCGACGTGCTGCTCACCGACGTGGGCCTGCCGGACATCTCGGGCATCGAACTGGCCGAGCGGCTGCGCAAGGTCACGCCCGACTTGCCGGTGCTCTTCGCCACGGGCGAAACGCACGTGCACGGAGCGAGCCCGGATGAGCGCACGCGCGTTCTGACCAAACCGTTCGGCGCCGACGAGGTGTTGGATGCGCTGGATACGCTCTTTCAGCGCCGCGACGCCGACAGGGTCTGAGCCCGGCGCGATGGCGAGCCGCGGACGCCCGTCTGGCCGCCGCAAATGCGATCATGGCGCATGACTTCTTTCAGCACGCTCCCGCTCAAACCCGCCCTGCTGTCCAGCGTTGCGACGCTCGGCTATGCCGAGATGACTCCGGTGCAGGAGCTCAGCCTGCCGCCCATGCTCGCCGGGCGCGACGTCATCGCGCAGGCGCAGACCGGTTCGGGCAAGACTGCCGCGTTTGGCCTCTCGCTGCTGCAGAGCATCGATCCGGACACCATCCGGCTGCAGGCGCTGGTGCTGTGCCCCACGCGCGAGCTGGCCGACCAGGTGAGCAAGGCAATCCGCAAGCTCGCCGCGGGCATCCCAAACGTGAAACTGCTGACGCTGTGTGGCGGCATGCCGCTGGGGCCGCAGCTGGCCTCGCTCACGCATGACCCACACATCGTGGTGGGCACGCCCGGCCGGGTGCAGGAGCATCTCAAGCGTGGCAGCCTGCATGGCGGCGGCATCAAGGTCCTGGTGCTCGACGAAGCCGACCGCATGCTCGACATGGGTTTTTCCGAAGCGATCGACGACATCGTCGGGCGTATCGCCAAGCACCACCAGACGCTGCTGTTCTCGGCCACCTACCCGGAGGAGATCCGCGCGGTGAGCGCGCGCGTGCAGCGCGACCCGGTCGAGGTGACGGTCGAGGCGCCGGCGACGCAGCGGCCGTCGATCGAGCAGCGCTTCTTCCTGGTGGAGCCGGCACAGAAGCTCGATGCGCTGGCGCAGTTGCTGATTGCCGAACGCCAGGGCCCGGCCGAGCGACCGCAGGCGCTGGTGTTCTGCAACATGCGCAAGGACGTCGACGCGGTGGCGCAGGAGCTGGACCGCCGCGGCTTCTCCGCGCTGGCCCTGCACGGCGACATGGAGCAGCGCGATCGCGACGAGGTACTGGTGCGTTTCGCCAACCGCAGTTGCGCCGTGCTGGTGGCCACCGATGTGGCCGCGCGCGGGCTGGACATCGCTGCGCTGCCGCTGGTGGTGAGCTACGACATCGCGCACGATCCGGACACCCACACCCATCGCATCGGCCGCACCGGCCGTGCCGGCGAATCGGGGCTGGCGCTCACCCTGCTCACGCCGCGCGAAGCGCCCAAGGCGGACAACATCGAGCAGGTGCTGGGCACGCCACTGCGGCGCGAACCGCTCCGGGTGCAGCCGCCACGCGGCAAGACGCTGCAGCTGGCGCCGATGAAGACCCTGGTGATCGATGCCGGCCGGCAGGACAAGCTGCGCCCGGGCGACATCCTCGGCGCGCTCACCGGCGACGCCGGACTGCAGGCGGCCGACATCGGCAAGATCGATGTGTTCGCCACCCGCGCCTACGTGGCGATCAGCCGTGAACTCGCAAACAAGGCGCTGGAACGACTACGCGCCGGGCGCATCAAGGGGCGCAACTTCCGCGTGCGCGCGCTGGGCTGAACGCCGATGCGGGCCACGACGAGGCCTGCAGGCGAATGACGCGAGATGAACCAGGCAGGCCGCCGCCCGATGCGGCGGCGGCCCCGCGCTCGTCAGTGACAGGTACTGCAGGCAGGCATGTCCACCGCCGCGCGCGCCAGGCGTGCCACGTCGACATCGGTGAGAGCGTCGGCCGACGACAGGCCGAGCGCCTGATGTGCCGGGTTGGCCGGAATCGCGGCCACGTTGGCGGTGGCCGCGTGGACGGCCTCACCAGCCATTGCGCCGCCGGCCACGAAGGCCAGCGCGAGCACCAGGGACAGGGAACGAATCTTCATGCTGAGCATCCTCTTCGCAACGAGATACGCCGGACATTCGCCTACAGCCACCATCGCCAGAGGCGGGCACGACGCCGGTCTCCGACCGCACCGACACCCGAGCGTAGCGCCGATCCACAACGGTCACCAGTGCGCCGCGATGCTGCGCTGCGCAAGGCACCGCGCGGATCAGCCGCGGTGCAACCAGCGCGCCGCACCCCGGCCGGCGCGCCGGCCACTGGCGAAGCAGGCGGTAAGCAGATAGCCGCCGGTCGGCGCCTCCCAGTCGATCATTTCGCCAGCGCAGAACACACCCGGGCGGGCGTGCAGCGTCAAGCTGTCACCGTGCAGGGCGTCGAAGCGCACGCCGCCAGCCGTGCTGATCGCCTCGGCGATCGGCCGCGGCGATTGCAAACGCAGCGGCAGTGCCTTGATCAAGCCGGCCAGCGCGACGTGGTTGGCCAGCGTGGCCTTGTCGGCCAGCTCGAATACCAACGCGGACTTGACCGCATCGAGCCCCGCGCGGCGGCGCAGCCAGTCGCCGATGCTGTGCTTGCCGCGCGGTGCGCCCAGCCGTGACACCAGTGTGTCCAGTGGGTAACCCGGAGCCAGATCGAGCTTGAGCAGCGCCTTGCCGCGCGCGGCGATCTGCTCGCGCAGCGCCGGGCCGATAGCGTAGACCAGACTGCCCTCGATGCCGTACTCGGAGATCACACATTCACCCTGGCGCTGGTGGCGCCAGCCGTTGTGGTCGTGCCATTGCGCCACCACCGCCTTGAGCGGTGCGCCGGCGAAGCGGCTGATCAGGTGCTCGCTCCACGGTCGCTCGAAGCCGCAGTTGGCCGGCGCCAGCGCCGTGAGCGCGACGCCTGCCGCTTTAAGCGTGCCGATCCAGGCGCCGTCCGAGCCCAGCTGCGGCCAGGAGCCGCCGCCGAGGGCCAGCACGGTGGCGTCGGCGCACACGGTGATCTCTCCGGCAGGCGTGGCGAAGTGCAGTGCGCCGTCATCACTCCACCCCAGCCAGCGGTGATGCATGTGAAAACGCACGCCCTCGGCATGCAGCCGGCGCACCCAGCGGCGCAGCAAGGGTGCTGCTTTCATGTCTGCCGGGAACACGCGGCCGGAACTGCCGACGAAGGTCTCCACGCCCAGTCCCCGTGCCCAGGCGCGCAGGGCCTCGGCATCGAAGTCGCGCAACCAGTCGGCGACCTCGCCCGCCCGTTCGCCGTAGCGGCCCACGAAATCCTCGAAGGCTTCGCCGTGGGTGAGGTTGAGGCCGCCCTTGCCGGCGAGCAGGAATTTGCGGCCCACCGAGCCCATGGCGTCATACAGGTCGACGGCGATGCCGGCCTCGCGCAGCTGCTCGGCGGCCATCAGACCGGCGGGCCCGCCGCCGATCACGGCGGCGCGCGGTGTGTTGGAGTCAGTCATGGCGCGCATGGTCGCACGCCCAAGGTCGGGTGGTACGCCGCCGTGGCGCTGCGCATACTGCGTCGATGCGTTCTGCGCAGCGCTTCCCTCGATCACGCGAGAGCCCGCCATGCCACGTCTGCGAATCCTGCTTGCCGCCACCGCCTTCAGCACGCTCGGCATGAGCGCGCCACTGCTGGCGCAGGAGTTGGCGCAACCCCACGAACAACCGGCTCTGCATGCACTTGCCACGGCGCCCAGCGAGGCGCGGTTGCACGACACCATCGCCCACCTGGTCGGCTTCGGCACCCGTCACACGCTGTCCGATACGCGCTCGGACAAGCGCGGCATCGGCGCCGCGCGGCGCTGGGTGATGGCGCAGTTCGAGGCGATCTCGCGCGACTGCGGCGGCTGCATCGAGGTGGTGACGCCTGCGCAGGTGTTCAGTGGCGAGCGGATTCCGACACCCGCCGAAGTGATGGACGTGGTGGCAATCAAGCGCGGCAGCAGCGATCCCAAGCGCGTCATCGTGATGAGCGGACATCTGGATTCGCGCGTCACCGACATCATGGACACCACCAGCGACGCGCCGGGCGCCAACGACGACGCCTCCGGCGTGGCCGCGCTGATGGAGGCGGCGCGGCTGCTGAGCAAGCGGGATAACCGCGCCACCCTGGTATTCGCCGCGCTGTCCGGCGAGGAGCAGGGCCTGTACGGCGGCAAGGTGCTGGCCGACTATGCGGTGGCGCAGGGCTGGCAGGTGGAGGCCGACCTCAACAACGACATCGTCGGCAACAGCCGCGGCCAGAACGGCGTGCGCGACAACACCACCGTGCGGGTGTTCAGCGAAGGCACGCGCAGCACCGAGACGACGCAGCAGGCGCGCGTACGCAACTACTTCGGAGGCGAGGTGGATTCGCCCTCGCGCAACGTGGCGCGCTACATGGCGTCGATCGCCGACCAGTACCTGCCCGACTTCCGCGTGAAGCTGGTCTATCGCACCGACCGCTACGGCCGCGGCGGCGACCAGGTGGAATTCCTCAAGGCGGGCTACCCGGCGATCCGCGTCAGCGAGGGCCACGAGGATTACACCCGTCAGCACCAGGACCTGCGCACCAAGGGCGGCGTGCACTATGGCGATACGCTGGACGGCATCGACTTTCGCTACCTCGCCCGCGTCACCGCGCTCAACACGGTGACGATGGCCGCAATGGCCAACGCACCGGCTCCACCGACAGGCGTGAAGACGGAAGGCGCGCTGGCCACCGATACCACGGTGCGCTGGACCCAGGTTCCCGGCGCCGCCGGCTACCGCGTGCAATGGCGCGATACCACCGCGCCGCGCTGGCAGTACGCGCGGGCGGTCGGCGACGTGGACAAGGCGGTGATCAGGGACGTGGTGATCGACGACTGGTTCTTCGGCGTGTCGGCGGTGTCGGCCGACGGCTACGAGAGCCCGGTGGTGTTCCCTGGTGCGGCCGGCAGCTTCGAACGGCAGGCCCCGGAAGCGGCGCCCGCGGCCAAGTGATCAACCGCCACAGACGCCTCCTCCGGCGTCAGTCGCGCTGGAACGGCACCAGTTCCGGCATGTGCAGCGAGAAGCCCTGCGCCAGATCCACGCCCAGTTCGCGCAACGCCTGCATCACCGGCTCGCTGGTCACCCACTCAGCCACCACGGTCAGGCCGATCTGGTGGCCGATGTCGGTAGCCGCGCGCACCATCGCGTAGCTCACCGGGTCGTCGAGCATGTCGCGAATGAAGCTGCCGTCGATCTTGATGATGTCCACCGGCAGGTTCTTGAGGTAGCCGAAGGAGGACATGCCGGCGCCGAAGTCATCCAGCGCCACCTTGCAGCCCACCGCGCGCAGCCGTTGCATGAAGCGCGCGACCTGAGAGAGATGGCGCACCGCCACCGTCTCGGTGATCTCGAAGCACACGCGACTCGGGTCGACCCGGTGCAGTGACAGCAGCTCGATGATGCGATCGGCCAACGCGTCATCTTCCACGCTGGCACCGGAGAGGTTGATCGTGGCCAGCCGCAGCGCCGCGCCGAGCGGGTGCAGCTGATCGAAGTGCGAGAGCGCCGTTTCGATCACCCAGCGGTCGATGGTGGGCATCAGGCCGTAGCGCTCGGCCGCGGGCATGAACGCGCCGGGCACCATCAGCCGGCCGCTCTCGTCGCGAAAGCGCAGCAGCAGCTCGATGCGCACACCATCGCGGTCGGCCGGTGCCAGCGGCGTGAGCTCCTGGTAGGTGAGCAGCAGGCGCCCCTCATCGGCCGCCCAGCGCAGGCGATTGGCCCACTCCATTTCGCTGCGTCGGCGTGCCGTTTCGTCGTCATGCTCGGAGTAGAAGTGCACGCGGTTGCGGCCCATCTCCTTGGCCATGTAGCAGGCGGTATCGGCCTGGGCGAACAGCTCGTGCAGATGCACCCCATCGGGCAGGTCGATCAGCACGCCACCGACGCTGGCACTGATCGAATACGTGCGCTGCTCCCACATGAACACGTAGCCGTCGATGCGCAGGCGCAGCTGCTCCGCCGCGGCCTCCGCCGTGGCGCGATCGCCGATGTTCGGCAGCAGCACGCCGAACTCGTCGCCGCCCAGACGCGCCAGCACATCGTGTGGCCCCAGTTGCTCGCGCATCACCATCGCCAGCTGGGTCAGCAGCTGGTCGCCGGCCATGTGCCCGGAGGTGTCGTTGATCAGCTTGAACTGGTCCAGGTCGATGTACAGCAGCGCCGCCGGCGGCGCACCGTGCGCGACCGCCGCCATCGCCTCGGCCAGGCGGCGCTCGAACTCGCGTCGATTGTAGAGATGGGTCAACGCGTCGTGGCTGGCCTGGTGGCTGAGCCGCTCGTTGAGCTGGCGCTGCTCGGTGATGTCGGCGGCCACCATCAACAGCTTGGGCACGCCGTCCAGCTCCACCCGCGCGATCGATACGCTGGCCCAGAAACGCTGTCCGCTCTCGCTGAGCAGCGTGGCATCGACCCGGCTGACCTCCACGCCCTGAGGATCGCGCAACCAGTGCTGCACGGCGGCGTCCTGGAACAGCTCGGGTAGTTCGCGCCCTATCAGCTCATCGCCCAGGCGGTCACGGGAGGCCTGGTTGGCGTAGGTCACGCGTCCATTGGCAGCGTCGGCCAACACCACCAGTGCTGGCAGCAGTTCGTTGAGCGCCCGAAAGCGCTCTTCGCTCTCCCGATAACGACGACTCATCCGCCAGCCAAGCTCCACCGCCCGGCGCTGCGTACCGGCTACCGACCACACCAGCGTCCCCAGCAGCAGTGTGATCAGCAGCCCTGACGGGAGTATCGACTGCGACCAGCCGAAAGTCCGCTCGGAGTGCGGTCGGTAGAGCATACTCACCCGCCAGACTCTGCCGCCGTAGTGCAGGTCGCGCAGGAAATCGCCACCGCCGGAGATCTCTGCACCAGGGTCGGATTCGAACAGCAACTGCGGTGCCGCAGTCACGTCGCGCACCTCGATCTGCAGTCGCTTGAGCGCATCGGCGGTGAACGCGCTCCCTACCCATTCGGACACATTGAACGAGGCGGCAATGGAACCCGTCAGCCGGGCGCTGCGCTGCTGCGCATTGGCAGGCGGCGCGCCCTCGCTGTAGATCGGAAGCCGCAATGTGACGCCAGCGATGCGGCGCCTGTTGGCATCGGTCTGCACCAGCGCGAACGGTCCGGACAGGCTGAAATTATCGTTGTCGCGCGCGGCCACCAGCGCCGCCATGTTGTGTCCCTGCTGGCTGACATCCAGTCCGATCAGCCGCTCATTGCCCGCCAGCGGCTGCACGCGCCGGGTAATATAGCGCTCGCCTTCCGGGCCGCTTTCGCGCTGGGCATAGGCCAGCGCGACCAGGCTGGGGAACAGCTCACGGGGACGCAGATTCTCGTAGAAATGGGCAAAGTCATCCTCGGTGACCTCATCCGAGGCAATGAACAGCGTCTGCACAGCGCGCATCAGCAACTCGGAAGACGACAGCCTCGACTGCAGGGCCGCGTAGCTCTTGTCGGCCAGCTCGTGCATGGCCGCGCGATCGGCCGCCAACTGGCGCGCTCGCTGCTGGTGATGCAGCAACAGCGTAAGCCCCACGCCCAGCACCAGCGTGAGCATTACCCAGAAGCCGGTCCAGGCTCCCTTCGGCGGCCGCAACGCGGCAGCGTCCACTGCGGCAGCGGCAGGCAGCGGGGCCGTCCTGGCAGCGAGTGATGAGGCAGGTGGCTGGCTCAAGCGGTTGTCCGTGTCGCCGGCGGGCACTGAAAGCTATCTGAGCACATCCGGCCACGTTGCGCAGTACGGTTTTGTGAAGGATCGCGCCGGCTGGGCGTCTCTCGTCGGCTCTGGTACAACATCGCCGGGACGCGCCGAGGGGAGCGCCCGCGCGCACCACACTACGGCCGCGCATCGACGGAACGAACGCTACAGGGGACAACACATGACACGCCGCTATACCGTGCCGGCGCGCTTCGCGCTGGCTGCCTTGCTTTGCCTGCCACTCGCCGGCCACGCCGCCGACGCCGCCGACGGCCAGGCCGAACATTTTCTCGCCTCGCTGCACCCGGTCAGCGGCAACGTAGCCGTTCCTGCCGCCCATGCGCACCTCGCGCTGAAACCGGGCTACGGCTTCCTCAACGCGCAAGACGCCCAGCGCGTGCTCAGCGAGCTGTGGGACAACCCGCCGGACAAGGACGTGCTGGGCATGATCCTGCCCAGCGGCGACCCGCATGTGCTGCTGGACAAGGATAGCTGGGCGGTGGTGGTGACCTATGTGGACGACGGCTACGTCTCCGACGCCGATGCCGCCGGCATCGACTACGACAAGATGCTGCGCGACATGCAGGAAAGCGCGCACGACGAAAACGCCGAGCGGCGCAAGCAGGGCTTTCCCGAGGTGGAACTGGCCGGCTGGGCCGAGCCGCCGCACTACGACGACGCCAGCCACAAGTTGTACTGGGCGCGCGACCTGATCTTCAGTCACGACGGCCGCAGCGGGCACTCGCTCAACTACGACATCCGGGTGCTGGGCCGCCAGGGCTACCTGTCGCTCAACGCGGTGGCGCCCATCGATCAACTGGCGCAGGTCAAGGCGGACATGCCGCAGGTGCTGGCGATGACCGAGTTCGACGCCGGCCAGCGCTACACCGACTTCGACAAGAGCACTGACAAGCTCGCCGCCTACGGCATCGGCGCGCTGGTCGCTGGCGGCATCGCGGCCAAGGCCGGGCTGTTCGCCAAGCTCGGCGTGATGCTGCTGGCGCTGAAGAAATTCATCGTGCTCGGCATCGCCGCCGTAGCCGGCCTGTTCAAGAAGCTGTTCCGGCGCAAGCAGGCGTGACGCACGCGCCGCGCGGCTCGATCAGGTGCCGCGCGGCTTGGCCCGGTGGGTGGGCGTGGCGCTCCACGGATCGTCCGGCCACGGATGGCGCGGGTAGCGGCCCTTGAGCTCCTTCTTCACTTCTGGATAGGTGCGCTGCCAGAAGCCCTTCAGATCCTGCGTGACCTGGATCGGCCGGCCCGCCGGAGACAGCAGATGCAGCGTCACCGGCACGCGCCCCCCGCCGATGCGCGGCGTGTCGGCCAGGCCGAACAGTTCCTGCAGCTTCACCGCCAGCACCGGCGGCTCGCCAGGCGCGTATTCGAGCCGGCGGCTCTGCCCGCTGGGCACGGTGAGTTGATCGGGTGCCTGCGCGTCGAGCGTGTGGCGCTGCTCGTAGTCGAGCATGGCGGCGAGCGCCTGCGACAGCGATTCGCCGGCCAGCGCGTCGAGCCCGCGCTTGCCTTGCAGATACGGCGCCAGCCATTGCTCCAGCGTGGCCAGCAGGTGCGCATCGCCGACATCGGGTAGTCCCAGCTCAGGCATCCACTCGCGTAAGGCCTGGATGCGCGCGCGCAGCCGGCACGCCGAGTCACTCCAAGGCAGCGCCTCCAGTCCGCGGCTGCGCACGGCGGCGAGCAGCGCCGGCAGCGCGTCGGCTGGCTGCACCGGCACGCTGCGCCGCTCCAGCACGATGGCGCGGAAACGCTGCTCCTCGAACGCTTCCACCGCGGCGCGCGCCTCGTTCCAGCGCAGCACCCGCTCGCGCGCGAAGCTGGCGGGAAAATCCCGCTCGAGCTGGCGAGGATCGAGCGGTGCGGCGGCCAGGATCAGGCTGTCGCGCGCCTCGTGACGCAGGTCCAGCGCCACCAACCAAGGCTCGCCGAGCAGCGCGGTCTGCTCGTGCAGGCGCGCACCGCGGCCGTTGGCCAGCGTGTAGCGCAGCGGCTGGCTGGCGTCACGAAAGGCGATGCGGTCGGGAAACGCGTGCGCCAGCAGGTCGCCCACGGCGTGGCTGTCCGGCACGCCCGTGGCCGCGGTGCGCACGTCGAGGCGACGACGCCAGCCCTTGGCCGCCTGTTCGATTGCCGCCAGCGCGCCCGCATCGGCCTCGCCCCGCCCGCCGCCGCGACGATCGCGCCACACGTGCAGCGCGCCCACGCGGGCGCGGAAATCATCGCTGCGCGCCAGCTCTCCGCGCAGCGGCGAGCGTGCGTCCATCAGTGCCAGCAGGTCGGCGACCAGCGCGAGACGCTCGGGCGGCGCGCGCAACGCGGCGGCGGCCAGCCGCGGGCTCGCGCCGAGCGCGAGCATGCGCCGGCCCAGCGCGGTGACGCGACCATCGCGGTCGAGTGCACCGAGCAGCGCAAGCAGTTCGCGGCCCTGCGCCAGTGCGCCGGCCGGCGGCGGGTCAAGCCACGGCAGGTCGGCGGCGCTGGCCGCGGTGATGCCCCACGCGGCCAGCTCCAGCGCCAGTGCGGATAGTTCGGCCTGGGCGATCTCGGCCGTACGGGAGGGCTCCAGCCGCTTGCTCTGCGGCCACAGCCGATAGGCCGTACCTTCCGCCACCCGGCCGGCGCGACCGGCGCGCTGGTCGGCCGAGGCCTGCGAGATGGTCACCGTCTCCAGCCGGGTGAAACCGGAGTTGGGATCGAAGCGCGGCTCGCGCGCCAGGCCGGTGTCGATCACCGCACGGATGCCCGGCAGAGTCACGCTGGACTCGGCCACGTTGGTGGCCAGCACGACGCGACGGGCGCCCGGTTCGGCGGGGCTCAACGCAAGCTGCTGCTCGGCCAGAGTGAGTTCGCCGTGCAGCGGCACCAGTTCCACCTGCTCGGCGAGCGTGGCGGCCAGTACGGTCTGCGCGCGGGCGATCTCGCGCCGGCCGGGCAGGAACACCAGCACGTCGCCGTCGTTCTCCACCAGCGCCTGTCGCGCGATGCGCGCCACGTGGTGTTCCACGCTCTCCTGGGTGCGCGCCGGCGGATACTCGATGCGCACCGGAAAGCTGCGCCCGGGGCTGCTTATGCGGGGCGCATCCAGCCACTGGGCGATGCGTTCGCCATCCAGCGTGGCAGACATCACCAGCAGGCGCAGCTCCGGTCGCAGCGTGGCCTGCACGTCCAGCGCCAGCGCGGCGCCAAGGTCGCCGGCCAGATGCCGTTCGTGGAATTCGTCGAACACGATCGCGCCAATGCCGCTGAGCTCTGGATCGTCCTGGATCAGCCGCGTCAGGATGCCCTCGGTGACCACCTCGATGCGCGTCGCCGCGCTGGTGCGCGACTCGAAGCGGATCGAGTAGCCCACCGTCTGCCCCACCGGCTCACCGAGCTGCTGCGCCATGAACTGCGCGGCGGCGCGCGCGGCGATGCGGCGCGGTTCCAGCATCAGCAGTTTCTGCCCGCTGAGCCAGGGCACATCGAGCAGCGCCAGCGGCACCTGGGTGGTCTTGCCGGCGCCTGGCGGCGCTTCCAGCACCAGCCGCGGATGCGCGGTGAGCGCATCGCAGATGGCGGGCAACAGCGGGGTGATCGGAAAGACGGGGGACGGCGGGATCATCGCGTGGATGATACGTGCTGGATTGGCCGGGCCTTGCGCCGAATGGAACGCATCGCCCGCGAGCGGGCTCCTACATGGATCTTGCTGTAGGAGCCTGCTCGCTGGCGATGCCTGCTTTACGGCTTGGCCTTCGCGCGCAGCGGGGCCAGCGACTCGAACTTCTGCTGGTACTCGTTGGTGATGTCGCGGGCGTCGTCGCTGCTGGCGATGACACGCGGGGTGATGAGAACGATCAGCTCGGTGCGGTTATGCGTACGGCTGGTGGTGCCGAACAACCGGCCGAGCAGCGGGATGCGGTTGAGCCCCGGCACGCCGGTGTCGGTGTTTCCTTCGTCCTGCTGGATCAGGCCACCAAGCAGCACGGTCTGGCCGCTCTGCACGGCGACCTGGGTGGCCAGCTCGCGCTGGGCGATGGTCGGATTGCCGTTGACCAGCCCGGCTGTACGATCGACCTGGCTCACCTGCTGACCGATGTTGAGATAGACAAGGCCGCCGGGATTCACGCGCGGCTGCACGTTGAGGATCACGCCGGTATCAAGATACTGCGCTTCGCTGTACGTGCTGGTGGTTCCAGTGTTGGGCAGGATGCTGGTGGTGTTGATCGGCACGCGGTTGCCGACCTGGATGTGCGCCACCTGGTTGTTCATCACCACCATCGACGGCGCCGACAGCGTCTTGGTATTGCCGCTGGTCTCCATCGCATGCAGGGCCACCTGCAGGTTGGAGTTGACGAAGGAATAGAACAATGCGTCCTTGGCCGGGTTGTACGCGTTGCCGCCCAGACCCAGTGCGCCCTGCCGCGGATTGTTCGGGTTGCCTGGAGTGAAACTACCATCGCTGTTCTGCGTGCCGCCCGCCAGCCCCTGCAGGTACCATTGCACGCCGAATTGAAGGTCGCCGCTGAGGTTCACCTCCAGGATCCGCGTCTCGATCTGCACCTGCAACGGCACGTTGTCCAGGCGCTTGATCGCGTCCTGGATCTCGTTCCACTGTGACGGGCGCGCGCGCACCAGCAGCTGGTTGTTGGCGTCCACCGAGCTGATGCGGATGCTGCCGTCGCCGGAGCTGTACTGCTGGTCACCGCTGCCGCCGCTGGCGCCGCCGACGTTGTTGATCAGGGCGCCGCCGTTGCCGCTCCCGGTGCCGCCGGAGGCGCCGCTGCCACTGCCCAGGCCGCTGCCGCCCATGCTGGCGTTGCCGTCGCGGCCGCCGCTACCACTGTTGAAGCCGCCGCTGTTGCCGAAGCTGCCAGCCGTGCTGCCCATCGACGCGCCACTGGCGCCGCCGGTGTTGCCCAGCGTGGCGCCGGTGAGCCCGGGGCCGACTTCGCCACCGCTGCCACCGCTGCTGCCACCGGCGTTGTCGGTGTAGATCTGCGCCAGGTAGTGGGCGAGGTCCGAGGCCTTGATGTTGCGCACGTCGTACACGTACAGCTGCGGCTCGTTGCCGCCGCCGCGATCGATGCGGGCGATCCAGTCACCCACTTCGCGCAGGTAGTCCGGCTGGGTGGAGATCACCACCAGCGCGTTGGTGCGCTCGATCGGGATGAAGCGCAGCATGCCGGCCAGCGGCGTGTTGCCGTCCTTGCCGAACAGGCTGTCGAGCTTGGGCATCAGGTCGGTGACGCTGGCGCGCTCAAGCGAGAACACACCCACCGACATGCCGCGCAGCCAGTCCACGTCGAAGGTGCGCACGGTGCGCGCGTAGTTGGCCAGCTCCTGTGGCGTGCCGGAGAGCACCAGCAGGTTGCGCGCCGGATCGACCAGCAGTACCGAGTCGGGCCGCGCGAACGGCTTGACCAGCTTCTGCATCTCGGTGGCGCTGATGTAGTGCAGCGGGAACAGCCGCGCCTGCAGGCCGCCAGCCGGCGCGCTGGCGCCCAGGCCCGGCACCAGGTTGCCGGCGGAGGCATCCTTGGCCGGCATCACTACGTAGCCGCCGTCGCCGCTGACCAGCGCGTTGCCGGTCCACGACAGCAGCATCTCCAGGATCGGCAGCGCCTGGCTGGAATCGACCGGTTCGGCGGTGGCGAAGGAGATGTTGCCCTGCACGCCCGGGGCGATGGTGTAGTTCTTCTTCAGCAGGTCGCCGAGCACCGCCTTCACCACAGCCTGCACCGGCTGGTTCTCGAAGTTGAAAGTGACCGCGCCGTCGCCCTTGGCCGCCGGGCGCGGCGTGGACAGCGCGGTGGGACGGATGAACTGGCCGCTGCCGGCGCTCACCTGCGGCTGCACCGCCGCCGTGCTGGCGGTGTCGACCGAGGTATTCAACGGTTGGGGTGCGGGCGCCGGCTTCTCGGTGCCGGCCATCGCCTCGCGCTGCAGCGCGCCGTCGTCGGGCGGCGGCGGCAGTGTGGCGCAGCCCGTCAGCCAGACGGTACCGGCGAGGGCGACGAGTCGGAACAGCGGGGACTTCAGCGTGCGGACCATCAACGAACTCCTTCCTGGGTCGAGTCAGCCTGCTCGGCCCGACGTTTCTGGATGACGGCATTGAGCTGGCGGATGCGCTCCGCCTGCAGCTCGGCCTGGGTCTGGCGTGCGCGCTGGGCGCGGCCGGCATGCGGGCTGATGCCCATGCGGCGATCCCCCGCGGTATCTGCGTTGGGCTCCACCAGGCCTTGACGCATTTCGGCAGCGCCCGGCGCGCTGTCGGCCGGCGCGGCGGTCTTGTCGAACGGCGCGCCGGCCGGCAGCTTCAGCTCGACACGGCCGTCGGGCGCGTCAAACACCGCGGCGCGCGGATGCACTTCCACCAGTGTCCAGCGGCCATCGGGCGTGGCCCGGCCTTCGACGATCTGCAGGTCGCGGTTGTTGCTCTTGTCGTGCACCAGCGCAATGTGCAAATCGCGGGTGAGGATCACGCCGGTGAGCGCCAGATCACCGACCGCTCCCCCGGCATCGGCCAGTGCCGCCGGGCGGCGGTCCGGGCTGAACAGCGGTTTCTGCCAGACCAGCGCGTAGCGATCCAGCGGCTGCGGCGACGGCAGGGCGGCGCCGCGCCCCGGCGGCGGCAAGGGCGCTACCGCGCGCGGCTTGTTCCAGCGCACGCCCTGCCCGGCGCCCAGCAACAGCGCCACGAAGAGCGCGCAGAGCACCGCGGCCAGCAGCACCAGGCCGGGCGTGAGGCGACGTTGTGCGGCGGCCCTCACGGCGCAGCTCCGGCCGCGGCGGGCGGTGGCGGCGTGTTCCGTGATGGGCGCACGTAGCCGGTCAGGGTGAACTGCACTTCCAGCGGCGCCTGCGCGTTCTGCTGGGTGATCACCGGGTTGCGGAAGATGCTCAGGTCGCCCACGAACAAGTACGGCGTGCCCTGCTCCAGATCGTGCAGCACGGCGCTGAGCGGCTCGATGTCGCAGCGCAGGCTGATGCTCACCGCCGCTTTGCGGTAAGGCTCGGAGCTGTCGGGGGGCGGTTCGGGCAGGGGCATCTTCTGGGTCACCTCGCAGCCGCCGTTGCGCGGATGCGCGGCGGCAACGTCGACCACGCGCTGCATCAGGCCGGCGCTGGCGGCGTTGGGATCGTCCTCGGGCAGGAACGCACTGCTGGCGGCCTGGCCCGCGCCCAGCGTGGCAATGCGCTTTTCCAGCTCGGGCTTCTGCGCGATGGCGGCGGCGTAGCGACCCTGGGTGTCGCGCAGGTCGGCCATCTGCGCGTCGATGGCCCGCAGCGGCGCCACGAACCACCAGTGCAGCAGGGCGAAATAGGCGATCACCAGCACCACCAGCAGCAGGCCGATCGCGGCGAGACGACTGTCGCGCGGCTTCAGCACCAGGCGCGTCATGGCGTGGCTCCTGCGGCCGGCGTCGAGGCCGCCGATGGCGGGGTGCGCACCTTGCCGACCATGTAGAAGCGCTCCTTGCCGGTGGTCGGGTCGGCCTGGATCGAGCCCTGGAAGCCGACGTCGCGGATCAGCGGCGAATCCTTCAATGCATCGACCAGCTTGGCCGCCTGTACGCTCTGGCCCTGGAAACCGATCTGCCCGCTGGCATCCAGGCTGAAGCGCTCCAGCCACGCGGTGTCGGGCAGACGGCGGGTCATCTCGTCAAGCAGTGCGAGCACTGGCACGGTGTCCTTTTTCTTCTGCGCCAGGAAGCCGGCGGCGCCGGCGTTGTCCTGCAGTTGCTGGCGCAGCGTGGCGACCTGCTGGGCGTCGGCGCGCATGGCGTCGACCTGGGCCTGCATCGCATCCAACGCGAGCTGGCGGTTGTGCAGCCACTGGCCCAGGACCAGCACCAGAAGCACCACGCAGCCCGCGCCGAGGGCAAGATTGAGACGACGGCGCGGATCGCTGCGCCGCGGCCGCTGCGCCGGGGCGAGCAGGTTGGCGCCCACGCGCTGGCCGTCGGCGGTGAGCAGATCCACCGCATCAACGCGGATGCGCAGGGCGGCCAGGCGCTCCAGCAGAGGATCGAGCGTGGCGCGCGGCAACACGATCAGCTCGGCGGCAAAGCGCCCTTCCCCGGCCGGCTGGCCGGCGTGCTCGCGCACGTCCATCGCCACCTGCTCGGCGCGAAACGGGGTCTGCCGGTCGATCTCGAAACCCACCACCTGAGCCAGGTTGTCGCGCGCCGCCAGCGGCAACGCGAGCGTGCGGCGCAGGCCGGCGACGGCGGGCAGGCACAGCGCCAGGCGCAGATCCTGCGGATCCACCGCAGCCAGCGCCTGGCGCAAGGCCTGCTGCTGCATCGCCGGATCGTCGGCGTCGGACCATTGCGCCAATGCTTCGGACTCGCCCGCGCGACGCAGCTGCCAGGTGTCGCCGCGACGCTCCAGCAGGTACCACTCGGCCCCACCGGCCAGCGCTTGCTGCGTCGATGCCGGCAGCAGCGCGCGCAGCTCGCTCCCCCACCACGCCAGGAACGCCGGCAACGGCGATGCACGCCAGGCGCGACGCGCGCGTTCCAGCTGCGGACGCAGCGACTGCGATGTGGCACTCATTCCCCGCCTCCCTCCTGCCAGCGCAGCACCGCGTAAGGTGGCCCACCAGCCCCGATCCCGCGCAGGCGGACTGTCGCGCGCACGACGGCCTTGGTGCCGTCGGCGAGCGTCGCCTGCGAACGAATACTATGCGTTACCCCGCCACCGGACGCCATCGCGGTGGCCGGATCGAGCGCCTCGCGCGCCTGCTGGGTCTGCGCGATGCGCGCCGCGTCCATGCCGGGGATGGCGGCCAGCACCAGCGGCGGCGCGGTAGCCGGGTTCGGCGCATCGCGGCCGGACCACAGCGTCACCTGCGGCGCAATCGTGCGATACACCGCCGCGGGCATGCCCAACACCATGCGTAGCTCCTCGATGCTGGCGAACGGGCCGTGCCGCGGGCCGTAGTCCAGCCCAGCCGCGGCGTAGGCTGCATCGGCCGGATCCGGGCCCACCATGTTCTTGAAACTGCGCCAAGCCACCACGCGCTCGGTCAGCGCCTGGGCGGCGCGCGGCTCCATGCCGGCGGCGGTGAACAGGCCGGTGAGCACGGCGGGCGCCGCGGCGTTGAGATCCACCTTGCCGTTCTCGTCGATCACCGCTACCTGCACCGTCGCCGGACCGTAGGCGAACGTGTACGGGCGGCCGTCGGGAATCCAGTGCAGCGCTGGCTGCGGATCCTGCAGCGCGTAGATGGCGCGAGCGATGCCGGCCTCGGCGGCGTACTGCGCCTGGGTCTGTGCGAACGCATAGCGCGCCTGCAGCCCCTCGGTGCGCGCCAGGATGGCGTAGCCGCCCAGCAGTACGGCGAGCAAGGTGCAGGCCCACAGCACCACTAGCAGGGCCACCCCGCGCTGCCGGCCACGTTCGTGCGTACGGTTCATTGGCCACCGCCCATGCCGCGCAGGCGCTGCAGCGGCCCCTGCAGCATCAGTCCGCTGGATGGATCGATGCGCAGCGGCACGGTGAGCTGCGGCCAGGGCGTGGTGCCCAGCGGAGTCAATTCGACCCGCACCAGCTGCGGCAGCAGGCGGCCGTCGGGCCAGCGGTCCTGCCAGTCGCCGGGGCGGCCCTGGGCGTCGACGCCCCTGTACTGGAAGCTGCCGCTCTTGATGTGGTCGAGCAACAACTGCGGCTTGCCCAGTGGCTTGGGCGCGCTGCCGTCCGGCGGCAGCATCGCCAGCTGCATCTGCAGCCGCAGCGCGCCGTGGCCGTCGTCGACCAGCGAGAGCGCCATCAGCTGCGGCCCGAGCTGATCGAGGTAGCCCGGCAACGGCGCGACGAAGCGCATGCTGCGCGCCTTGCCTTGAAAGAACACGCTGTCGCCGTTTTCGTCGTGGCCGATCGGCGCCACCATGGTTTGCGCCAGCTCGCGCCGTAGCAGCTGCTGCGAGGAGCGCACCTGATCGAGCCGTTCCACCGCAGCGGTGCCCGAGCGCACGCTGTGGGTGGCGGTGCGGATGCCCGAATACACCCCGAGCAGCAGCAGGGTGAGCAGCACCAGCGCCGCCAGCACCTCGAGCAGGCTGAAGCCCGCCGCGCGCCTCACGGCGCGGCTCCGGGTGCGGCGGCGGCGGGCACCCCCACGCGCAGCGTGCTGAAGTGCGCCACCTGATCGTGGCCGGCGCCGTTCCAGCGCACGTCCAGATCGAGTTGGTACAGCTGCAGCGGCGCGTTCGGAACCGGCTTGCCGCCCGGATTCCACGGCGTCACCTGCAATTGCCAGCGGTACTGCTGGTTGAACGTGCCGCTACGGGTGCCTGCGCGCAGCGGCTCGGTGACGAAAGCGCTGTCGAGCAGGCTGCGCGCCCACATCGCCGCCTCGCTGCGCTGCGCGGCGTGCTGGGTCAGCCCGATCGCACCGCCGGCCACCTTCATCAGCGCGGTGAAGGTGATCGCCAGCAACAGCAGCGCCGCGATCACCTCGATCAGGCTGAAGCCGCGGGCGCGATGCGGCGACATCACGGTTGCTCCACGCTGACCGCGCCGGTGAGCCACGCCACGTTGACCTGCCAGCGGCGCTGGCCCTGCTGCAAGGTGACGTGGCCGCCGGTGGAGCTGCCATCAGGAAAGAAGCGGATGCGCCCCACGCCGGGGCCGACCTGGTCTTCCTTGGCGCTGGTGATGCTCACCGCCAGGCCGTCCGGCAGCCGCACGGAGCGCCCGTTTGCACCGCGATAGCTGCCGGCGCGGGTGTCCACGTCGAAGTGCTGCTCCTGACCCTTCACGATCGCCTCGGCGCGGGTCGCACGCAGCGCGGCGGCGAGCTCGCCGCTGGCCGCACTCACCCGTGCGCCCTTAAGCCCCTGCGATACCGACACCGACACCGCCGCCGCCGCGATGCCGATCAGCAGGATCACCGCCAGCATCTCGAACAGGGTGAAGCCGCGCGCATGCGGCACGCCGGCAGGGCGAAGGGCTGGACGGGCGTTCACCGTATTCGGCCGGGCAGGCGGGAGCTTATTCCCAGTTGCCGATGTCCTTGCTGAAGCCATCGCCGCCTGGCTGGCCGTCCTGACCATAGAAGATCAGGTCGAAACTGCCGTGCTCGCCGGGATACTTGTAGCCGAACGCATGACCCCACGGATCCTTCAGGTCGGAAGCCTTGGCGTACGGGCCCTGCCAGTTCGCGGCATTGGACGGTTTGGTGACCAGATCTTCGAGCTGGTGCGGCGGCGTGCCGTTGTCCAACGCGTAGTTCTCCACCTTCTGGCCGAGCGTGGTGAGCTGCGCCTTGCCGGCGCCGTACTTGCCCTTGTCCACGTTCTTGCCGACCTGGGTGACCACGACGGCGCCGATGATGCCGATCAGCACGATCACGGCGAGCATTTCGAGCAGGGTGAAACCGGCGCTGCGGCGCGCGGAACGGAAAGACCTGGACTGCATGGGATTACCTCGGGTCATACGGAACGGATACATGGGACAGCGCCGGTCACTGGATGTTGCTGGTGAGGCTGAGCAGCGGCAGCAGGATCGCCGCCATGATGATCGCCACCAGCACGGTCATGACGATGGTCAGCGCCGGCACCAGCGCGGCGAGCAGCCGATCGATCGCGCGCTTGCTTTCCAGCTCGAAGGTGTCTGCCACCTTCAGCAGCATGGTGTCCAGCTGGCCGGCCTCCTCGCCCACCTGCACCATCTGCAGGGCAAGCCGCGGAAAGCGCTGCGATTGCGAGAGCGCGAAGCCGAGCCCGGCGCCGCCCTTGACCTGCTCGGCGGCGGTGGCGAGCGCTTCGTCCAGCGCGCGGTTCGCGGTGACCTGGCGCGCGATGGTGAGCGAGGACAAGAGCGGCACGCCGTTCTTCAGCAAGGTACCCAGCGTGCGCGCGATGCGCGCGGTCTCCACCTTCAGCAGCAGCGGCCCGACTACGCGCATGTTGAGCAGCTTGGCGTGCCAGGCCAGCCGCGCCGACGGGTCGCGCAGACGCGCACGCCAGAAGAGCGCGCCGCCGCCGATGAGCAAGACGATCAGCCACCACCAGCCCTGGATCAGGTTGCCCAGGCCGAGCACCGCCTGGGTGATCAGCGGGATCGGCACCTGCATGTCCTGGAAGATCGGCACGAACTGCGGCACCACGTAGGCCAGCAGCAGTACCAGCGAGCCGAGCACGCCGACCAGCAGGAAGGCCGGATAGATCAGCGCGTTGACGATGCTGCCGCGCAATTGCTGCGCGCGTTCCAGGTAATCGGCCAGGCGTCGCAGCGTCTCCTCCAGCGAGCCACCCGCCTCGCCCGCACGCACCAACGAGATGTACAGCTTGGGGAACACGCCGTGCTCCTCGTCCAGCGCCTGCGACAGCGTGGTGCCGCCGCGCACGCGGTCGCGCACGCGCTCGATCAGCTTCTTCGCCCGCTCGCCCTCGGGCAGCTCCAGCAGGATGCCGAGCGCGCGATCGAGCGGCTGGCCGGCACCGAGCAGAGTGGCGAGCTGATGGGTGAACTGGGCCAGCTGGTCGCCCGAGAACGGGCCGCGCGCGAACAGCGCAGCCAGGCCACTGCCGCCGCCCGGCGCATCGGCGGGCGCGGCCTCCAGCGGTGTATGGCCCTGGTCCTGCAGGCGCGCGATCACGTCCTCGACCGAGGCCGCCTCCATCTGCCCCTGCAGCATGTCCCCGGCGTCGCTGACCGCGCGGTAGCGGAACTGCGCCACGTCAGCCTTCCTGCGTCACGCGCAGGACCTCTTCCAGCGTGGTCACGCCGGCCACCGCCTTGGCGATGCCGTCCTCGTACATGGTGCGCATGCCCTCGGCGCGGGCGGCGCGTTCGATTTCGCCGGCGTCGGCGCGCTGCATGATCAGCCGGCGCAGCGGATCGGTCATCACCAGGAATTCCATGATCGCGCGACGGCCGCGGTAGCCGGTGGGGTTGGCGGCGCTGGTGCCCGGCTTCCACAGGCGGATCGGTCGCTCGCTGGTGTATTTCTCCAGCTCGAATTCGGCAATCACCTCGGGCGAGGGTTCGTACGGGATCGCGGTCTCCGGATCGAGCCGGCGCACCAGCCGCTGCGCCAGGATGCCGTTGACGGTGGAGCCGAGCAGGTAGTCCTCGACACCCATATCAAGGAGCCGGGTGACGCCGCCGGCGGCGGAATTGGTGTGCAGGGTGGACAGCACCAGGTGGCCGGTGAGCGCGGACTGGATCGCGATGCGGCAGGTTTCCAGGTCGCGCATCTCGCCGATCATGATCACGTCCGGGTCCTGGCGCATGATCGAGCGCAGCGCGCCGGCGAAATCCAGCCCGATCTGCGGCTTCACCTGGATCTGGTTGATGCCTTCGAGCTGGTACTCGACCGGATCCTCGACGGTGATGATCTTCACGTCCGGCGTGTTGATCTGCGACAGCGCGGTGTACAGCGTGGTGGTCTTGCCCGAGCCGGTGGGGCCGGTGACCAGCAAAATGCCGTGCGGGCGCTGCAGCACATCGACGAAGCGCTGCTGGAAGTTGTCGGTGAAGCCCAGCGAGGCGAAGTCGAACACCACCGACTCGCGGTCCAGGATACGCATCACCACCGATTCGCCGAACGCGGTGGGCACGGTCGACACGCGCAGGTCCAGCTCCTTGCCCTGCACGCGCAACTGGATGCGGCCGTCCTGCGGCAGGCGGCGCTCGGCTATGTTGAGCTTGGCCATGATCTTGACGCGGCTGATCACCGCGGCGGTGGATGACGATGGCGGCGCCTCCACTTCGTGCAGCACGCCATCGATGCGGTAGCGCACTTTAAGGCGGTTCTCGAACGGCTCGATGTGCACGTCGGAGGCGCGCTGCTCCACCGCGCGCTGCAGGATCAGGTTCACCAGCCGGATAACGGGAGCCTCGGAGGCAAGGTCGCGCAGGTGCTCGACGTCTTCCTCCTCGGTGGCACCGGCGCCGTCGAGGTTCTCCACGATCGAGCCCATCGCAGAACGGCCCTGGCCGTAGTAGCGCTCGATCAAGTCGTCGATCTCCGAGCGCAGGCCGATGCACAGCGTCACCGGCTTGCCGGCGGCCAGCTGTACGGCGTCGAGCGGGTACGGATCGGCCGGGTCGGAAACAATCAACGCGAGGCCATCTTCACCGTGGCGCATCGGCACCACGTGCTGCTGCTTCAGGAAGCGTGCGGAGATGTCCAGCTCGGTCGGCGGCAGATCGGGCGCTTCGCGAGTCGATACCAGCGGCGCGCCGAGCAACTCGGACCAGGCCAGAGCGAGGTCACGTTCGGAAACCAGGCCCAGCCGCGCCATCAGCGCGGTGAGCGTGCCTTCGGGGGCTTCTTCGTGCAGCCGGCGGGCTCGGGCGAGGTCGCTGTCCTTCAGCGCGCCGCGCGCGACCAGCAGGGTGCACACGGCCTCCTCCCGATCGATCATTTCCGTCGGCACAGCGGCCCCCGACGCGGTCATCACTGACACCATCACCCACCCCACTTCCACTGCCTCGACCCATCCACGTTTTCTGTCGACACCCCCGCGCCGATCAGGACCCGCATTGTTAACACATCCCATCGTTGCCGGCGCACGTGGCAGCGCGCCGCGGTTCACAAAAAGGGGCCAGCGCCCTGCGGTGCCGGCCCCTCACGCACAATCGTACGAGCGGTTTTACCAGCCGATACCCACGCCCACGCCGGCGCTGCTCTCATTGCCACTGACCGCACCACCGAAGGTCACGTTGGCGTTGCTGCCGACCTGACGCGAGTAACCCACCGCCAGCGCCGTGCGACCACCGTAGCCGCCCACACCCACACCCAACCGGTTGGGCTGATTGATTCCCTGGGTGCTGAAGGCCATCTGCGACATTGCCGACCCCATCGCCCCTACCTGGTCCAGCCGCTTGTCGACGGTGCGGAACCGATCGTCGACCTGGTTACGGAAGCTGTTGAAATCCGCCTGGCTCACGCCACCGTTGAGAACCTTCTGATCGGCATATGCCTTGGCCGCGTTGAGGGTCTGCACGTCACCCGCGTCGGCATAGGTCTTGGCCGTGGCCAATGCCTCGTCGACCTGGCCCACGTTGGCCGCATCGGTCGCTTGCGTGCCAGCCGCCACGTTGGTGATCTGTCGCGGGTTGGCTACCGTACCCACCGACACCGTGTTGGCGCGATCGGCGACCGAACCCTGACCCAGCGCGACGGCGTTGACGGCCGTCACCGAAGCGGCTTGGCCGATGGCGGTTCCTGACGCGGCGGTCACCGACGCGCTTTCGCCCACTGCTACGGCATTGGTCGCCGCCACGGCAATGGTGGAATTGGCACCGACCGCCGTACTGCCGTCGGCATTGACCTTGGCGTTGCCGCCGATCGCGGTGTCGTTCGGGCCGGCGGCGTAGCTGTCGCCGCCCACGGCCGTGCCATGGTCGCCGCCTGCTTCGGCGTTTGAGCCGATCGCGACCCCCTTGCTGCCGGTATTGACGGATGCCGTGTCGCTGCCGTCGCCAGCCCCGTCGATCGCGGTGTACTGGGCATTCACGGCCGCATTGACCAGTGCGTCGAGTTGCGACTGGAAATCGTCAGCGAAGGCCGTGAACTGCCGCATGTTTACCGCATCGGTCGGGTCGATGCCCTCGGCCAGGTTGACCAGGCGGCGCTCCGCCCCGGCGCTGCCGATGGAGATGGTGTTGTCCTGGTCTGCCACCGACCCGGCGCCCAGCGCCACGCTGGAGGCGCCATCGGCCTCAGCCGAATCACCCAGAGCGACAGAGTCCTCGCCCATGCTCATCGCGCCCAGGCCGGCCGCCAGCGAATAGTCACCAATGGCCGAGGCGCTGTAACCGAACGCCGATGAGAGAAAGCCTGCCGCAACGCTATATCCACCGACCGAGGTGCCGGCCGTTCCTACTGCGCCGCTGTTGAAGCCAATCGCCACGGACTGCTGCGAGGCCGCACCGCCATTGCCGTTGCTGTCCTGACCGCCGATGCCTATCGCCAAGGTGCCGTCGGCGGAGCTGTCTGCACCGATCGCCGTCGCGCCCTGTCCCGATGAGGCGGCGTTGTTGCCGATGGCCGTGGCCGAGTCGGCACCGGTATAGGCAGCGCCGCCGATCGAGGTGGCGCCGGCTCCGATGGCAAAGGCACCGTTGCCGATGGCAGTGGCATTGTCGCCGATGCCAGCGCTCTGGTAGCCGAGCACCGTCGCTCCGCGGCCCTCAGCGGCGGCTACCGAGCCGATCGCAATCGATCCTTCGCCCTGTGCCTCGGTGGCCAGGTTGTTGTTGTCAGGGTCGGGATCGCCGCCGCCGATGGCGATGCTGCCGCGGTCGGACGCCTGCGCGTTGGCGCCCAGCGCCACGCTGTTGTAGCCGTCGGCACCGGCGTTGTAGCCGCCGGCGAAGGCATTGACGCCGGTGGCATACGAGAGCGCGCCCACGGCGGTGCTGTTGGCGCCGTCCGCGCCGGCACCCGCGCCGAACGCGCTGGCACCGACGCCGCTGGCCTCGGTGGCGTAGTCGACGCCGTCCACCGTGTACACGCCGCCCAGCGCGGTGCTGTAGTCGGCCAGCGCGTTGCTGCCCTGGCCCAGCGCGGTCGCCTGCACGCCGGTGGCTACCGCATTGGCGCCCACGGCGGTGGCGCCGGCGCCGCTGACGCTCTGGTTGGGGCCGCACGACAGCGTGTCGTTGTCGGCCGGCACCACTTCGCCAGCGCTGCTCAGCACGCAGGCATCTGGCACCTGCTGCGCGTGCACGGCACCGACCGGTGCAGCGGCCAGCAGCGTGCCGAGCAGCAGCGCACCGACGGCACCGACCACGGCCGAGCGACGGCCGCCGGCACGACGTGACGAGGCCAGTTCGCTGGCCACCACCAGAGTGCCGAGCGCACGATTCCAAACCTTGCTGTAGATCTTGTTCATGGATGAATTTCCTGCATCGTGGCGCCCGCTCCGCCGCGCGGAGGGGCGCCCGTGATCACGGGGAGACGACGCACGCCGACTGCGGCGTGACGTTCGCAAAGGTGGGCTCGCCCGCGCGCGATGACGCGCCGGGCAGTTAGGGATCAGCGCGGGGGCTGGCAGCTCACGCCAACTGCAGCGAAGGCGGCGGTGACATCGGCCACTGTATAGCCACGATCGCCAGCGGCCGTCTCGACGCCACAGGCGCCGCTGTCGAAAGTTTCGCTCGGCCCCCAGTACAGCGCGTTGGCGTCATGGAATACCTCGAACGCCTTGCGGGTATCCCAGCCGCTGGTGGTCGCCAGCGTGCAGAACGCGCGGTTGTACACGCCACTGGAGTAGTGCACGTCGATCCCGTCACGGTAGTCCGCAGCGCTGTCGATCGAATAGCCGTCGTTGCTCGGCGTGCACATGTCGCGCAATGCCGGCAGACCCAGCAATGGCACCGTGGCCGGCTTGACGATGTCGGCACCGACCATGAAGTCGTTGCTGCCACGGTCGTAGAACTTCACCGCCTCACCGGCCATGTCGGAGAATGCCTCGTTCATGCCACCAGACTGCGCGGTGTATTCCAGGCCCGAGTGCTGTTCGGTAAAACCGTGGCTGATTTCGTGGCCGGTGATGTCCAGCACCACGAACGGATAGAAGTACTGGTCGCCGTCGCCGAATACCATCTCTGAGCCGTCCCAGAACGCATTCTCGTAATTGGTGCCGAAGTGCACCCACATCGACAGCTGCATCGGCGTGGTGCCATCGGTCGTCAACGCCGGTTCGGCGAACCAGTCGCGGTACATGTTCTGCACCACGCCGCCGAAGTGATGTGCGTCGTTGATCGGCGAAAAGGCACCGTTGATCGCATCGCCGCTGCTGACGTAGCGCGCCGGGTCGCTGCCCACGCAGCCAAATGACCACTGCACCACGCGCTGTCCGCCGGCGAGGTTGTAGGTCGCCACGTCGGCGTCTTTGAGGTAGCAGGTGTTGCCGGACTTCTGCGCATCGAGCTTCTCCAGACCGGGGCCGGAACCGTCGTAGGTGTACGAGCCGGTCAGTGCGTTGCCACCCGGTCCGGTCACCTGCACATCCACCGGGGTGGTACTGCCGCCAGGCGGCAGACGGCCCGTGGTGATGCCTTCCCACTGCTTGATCACGGCGCCGGTATTGGCGTCGACGATGGCGGTCGGCCGTGACATGTGCCCCATCACCGGCACCAGGTAGGAGGTGCGGTAGGCGAGCGTGACGGCGCCATCGGCCTTCGGATAGACGAACAGAGCAGCTTCGCCATTGCGGACGCCCGGCGCGGCAAGCTGCCCCATGTGCTTCTTCAGCGCCGCCTGCGCCTGCAGCGCGGAGATGCGCGGCGTCACCGAAGCGAGCTGCTTGCCCGGATCGCGCTGCACTTCGCCGGCGACCGCCAGCACGTTGCCGCTTCGATCGCGCTCGACCACCACATGGCTGCCGTACACGGGTATGCCACTGAAGGTCTGCTGTTCACGTGTCTTGACCGTGCCGCGATGGGTGGCGATCGCCTCGCGCTGAATGAGGCTGGTATTCGCGCCCAGTCCGAGCCTGCTGGCCAGCGGCGCACCGGACAAGCGGCCGAGCCGGCCCGCCTCGACATGACTGGTGCCGACGGCGCCGGCAACTGTGCTCACGCCCGTACCGAGCACCGCCAGCATGGCGCCAATGAGTTTCTTCTGAAGCATGGAGTTCCCCCGACGGATTCATGATCGGTCGGCCCGGCTGAAAGCCAGGCGCAAGTACCGAAACGTGTGGCCAACGGCCTCCCCCCGGAGGACCGTGACGCGAGTCACACTAGGGAGCCGCGCGGTGCAGGGTCAATTCGAAAAATACCTATGGGGTCATTGCCGTGAACTGCGTTTTGGCTCGAGCGGCGACTGCTCCGTCGATGTCTAGTTGATCGCTGTATCCCTTGCGACAATTGCATCTTAGTTTGCTTCAGGAATCGCGATGCTGCTCGACATCGGCGCCAACCTCACCCACGAATCCTTCGCTCACGACTTGGATGCCGTGCTGGCGCGCGCGCAGTCGCACGGCGTGGCGCGGATGGTGGTGACCGGCGCCAGCCGCGACGGCAGCCGCGATGCGCTGGCCCTGGCGCAGGCGCATCCGGGCCTGCTCTATGCCACCGCTGGTGTGCATCCGCACCATGCGGTGGATTACGACGAAGCGACCGACGCCCTGCTGCGCGAGCTGGCCACGCGCCCTCAGGTGCGTGCGGTGGGTGAGACCGGCCTTGACTACCACCGCAACTACTCGCCGCACGAGGTACAGCGCGAGGTGTTCGAGCGCCAGCTGCGCATCGCCGCCGAGCTGGGCAAGCCGCTGTTCCTGCACCAGCGCGACGCACATGGCGACTTCATCGCCCTGCTGCGCCGCTACCGGGACAAGGTGCCGGCCGCCGTCGTGCACTGCTTCACCGATACCGCCGAGGCGCTTCGTGACTACCTCGCGCTGGACTGCCACATCGGCATCACCGGCTGGATCTGCGACGAGCGCCGCGGCACCCACCTGCGCGAGCTGGTGAAGGTGATTCCGGCGAACCGGCTGATGATCGAGACCGACGCGCCCTACCTGCTGCCGCGTACGGTACGCCCGCTGCCAGCGCACCGTCGCAATGAGCCGATGTACCTCAAGCACATCGCCGAGGAGATCGCGCGCGACCGCGGCGAATCGTTCGAGTCGCTGGCCGCGCACACCACGGCGACCGCCGAGGCATTTTTCGAGCTCGCGGCCACCACCGGCTGAGCGCGGCGGCACTACACCTCGGCCTTGAAGGTTCGTCCCAGCGCCGGTCCACCGCCGACGTAGTGCCGGAAGACGTAAAGCAGCGGCCGGAACCGCTGCGGGTCGATGTGTTCGCTGCCGGCGAGGACGATGTCCTGGTGCGCATGCACTCGCAGCACTTCCGTCTCGACCGTGACGAAGCCGCCGGCGCTGGCCTCCCAGGCCTCAAGCGGTCGTTCGTGCCACGCCGTCACGCGTGCCTCCATCTGCAGGGGACACTCGGCAACGCGCGGCGCCTGTACCTGCTCAGAAGGCAGCGGCGTCAGTCCGGCCAGAGCGAACTTGTCGGCCACGTGGCGGTAGCCGGCTTTCCAGCCCGGCACCGGGTCGCGTCCGGTGGTCGGCGCCAGCGCTTCCACCGCCTGCCATTGCTCGGGAGCGACGACATTCAGCGTGCACTCGCGCTCGCGGTGCAGATTGGCCAAGCCCTGGCCGCCCTGGGACAGACCCAGCACGACGCGGTCGGCCAGCGCCCAGGCTCGGCCCGGCACGAGCGATGTTGCGGCGAGCGCCGAAACGTGGGCGCCGGCCGCGCGCTAGCATCCACGCATGCACGCCAGCCCCACTCGCCACCAGCTCGCCGAGATCGGCAGCCTGCTCGCCGACCCGTCGCGCGCCGCCATCCTGCTGGCCCTGGTGGACGGTCGTGCGCGACCGGCCGGCGAACTGGCGCGCCTGGCCGGCATCGCAGCGAGCACCGCCAGCGCGCATCTGAGCCGCCTCGTCGAAGGTGGGCTGTTGCAGGTGGTGAACCAGGGTCGACACCGCTATTTCAGGATCGCCAACGACAGCGTTGTGCAGGTGCTCGAGACGTTGCCGCTGCTGCGCTCACCGCCGGCCTGCGCACCCACGCGGGCGCCGCGCGCGCAGCCACTGGCCTTCGCCCGCACCTGCTATGGCCATCTGGCCGGGCGGTTGGGGGTGGCGCTCTATCAGGGTTTGCGCGAGCGCGCGTGGATCGAGCTGGGCGAGCACGCAGTGCGGCTCACCGGGGCCGGCCGCGAGGCGATGCAGGGCGGCGGCCTGCTGCCCGATCCGATGAAGCCATCCTCGCTCTCGGGCCGCAGCTGCCTGGACTGGACCGAGCGCCGCCCGCACCTCGGCGGCGCGCTCGGCGTGGCGATCGTCGATCAGCTGCTGCATCGCGACTGGCTGCGTCGCCAGGACGGCTCACGCGCCCTGCTGCTGACGCCGCCGGGGCGCGCGGGACTGCGGCAATTGGGGATTGCCCTGGACGACTGAACCGCAATGCCGGCTCAGTCGAGCCGCCGCCACCGGCCCGATGCAAGATCGTCGAGTGCGTACGTACCGATGCGCTCGCGGATCAGCCGCAAGGTGGGAAAGCCGACCGCCGCGGTCATCCGGCGTACCTGTCGGTTGCGGCCTTCGCGCAGCGTGATGCGCAGCCAGCTGGTGGGGATCGCCTGGCGAAAGCGCACCGGCGGATCGCGCGGCCACAGCCAGTCCGGCTCGGCGGCATGCTCGGCAGCGGCCGGCAGCGTAGGGCCGTCCTTCAGCACCACGCCGCGACCCAGGGTGGCAATCGCCTCGTCGGTGATCGCGCCGTCCACCTGCACCAGGTAGGTCTTGGGCTGCTTGTGCTTCGGATCGGTGAGGCGGTGCGCCAGCGCGCCGTCGTCGGTCAGCAGCAACAGGCCCTCGCTGTCCTGGTCCAGGCGACCGGCGGCGTAGACACCTTTCTGCATGACGTAGTCGGCCAGCGTGCGGCGGCCCGCCTCATCGGTGAACTGGCACAGCACGCCGTATGGCTTGTTCAGGGCGATCAGCACGGGCCGTCGGTCAATGCGCCGAGGAGGCGGGTGCCGGCGCGTCCGGCTTCACGAAGCGCAGCGTCATGCGGTCGGACTCGCCGATCGCCTCGTACTTCGCCCGATCGACATCGCCCAGGGTGAGCGTGGGCGGCAGTGTCCACACGCCCTTGGGGTAGTCCTTGCTGTCGGCGGGATTGGCGTTGATCTCGCTCGACTCCTCCAGCGAGAAGCCGGCATCGGTGGCGAGCTTCACCACGGTGGCGGTGGGCAGGTAGCCGCTCGCCTTTACCGCCGCCAGCGAGGTGCTGTCGGCGGCACGGTGGTCGACCACGCCCAGCACGCCGCCGGGACGCAGCACGGCGAAGAACGCCTTGAACATCGCCGGCGCGGTGTCGGCCATCACCCAGTTGTGCACGTTGCGGAAGGTCAGCACCACGTCGGCGCTGCCGGGCGCGCCGAACACCGGCGCCTTCGGGTCGAACGTGACGATCCTCGCCTTACCGTAGGTGGCCGCATCGGCGGCGAACCGGCGCTGCAGCGTGTCGCTGGCCGGCTTGCCCGGCGGCGGCGCGGCAACGGCGGCAATGTACTGGCCGTTGTCGCGCAGCAGCGGCGCCAGGATCGCGCTGTACCAGCCGGCACCGGGAGTGATCTCCACCACCGTCTGGTCCGGCCGCACGCCGAAGAACTGCAGCGTCTGCTTGGGATGGCGGTAGCGGTCGCGGGCGCGTTCGGCCTCGGGCCGCCAGGCGCCGGCGATCACGCTGTCCAGCTGCGCGGCGGTGAAATCCTGCGCGCTGGTGGGCGGCACCAGCTGGTCAGTGGGCTGATCCTGCGCCAGCGCGTCCGCTTCGGCCAGCGTCTGCGCGGCGAGCGGCGCGGCCGCCATCAGCGCGCATGCGGCCAGCGGCAGCCAGCGGCACCCGCGCCGCGATGTCATGGAACGTGATGTCATGAAGCACTCCCTATTGATGGACGCCCGCCGCGTCTGCCCCGCCGCGCACGCTGCCGCGGCCTGAGTGACGGCGACGTGCAGATACGTACCGCCGCTCAGAACGGACGCGGGCACACCGACTGCAGCCCGTCGATGTGCTCGTGCAGATCCGGAGCGATGCCCTGCCACATCGGATCGAGGATGAAATCGATGCCCTCGTAGCGCGCCAGCTTCGCCGCGGGGATGAAGTCCGCGTCGCCGGCCACCAGGATGATCTGGTCGACCTGCTTCTTGTAGGCCAGCGCGGCGATGTCGATGCCGATCTTCATGTCCACCTGGGTCTGGCGCATGTCCGGCTCGAAATGCTCGTCGCCCAGCGCCTCCCAGCGCAGCGAACCTTCGCGCAGCTGCTGGAACGCACTGCGCTTGAGCTGCCACTCGCCGCGCTCGGCCAGCCGGCCCAGCCGCAGCGCCATCTTGCGCTGGCGGCGCAGTTGGTCGTGCAGATCCCGCCGGAACGCGGCGGCGCCGGTGCGACCGAAGTCCAGGCTGTCGCCGCTGACCGGCTTGACCAGCACCCGATCCAGTGGCGGACAGTCGTAGAAGAAGATGCGGTACAGCGCCTCGCGCGGGCGATCGAGCGCCTTGAGGTGCTCCAGCGCCATGCCGAACACGGTCTTGGCCACGGTGCGTGCGTCGTTAGGATCGCGATCGCTCCACACCTTGCGATAGCGGGCCAGAAAGAAGCCCCCGTCGACGAGAAACGCAGTGCCGGACATGCAAACCCCAGGATCGTGATGCAACGACGCCGGTCGCGGAGAACCGCAACCGGCGTGCAATGAGTGAGTAGCGCCTGCCGACGACCGGCAGGCGCGCATTTTACGACGAGCGCCGGGGCCGGCGTCAGGCCCGCCGACGACTCAGTAGCGGATCACCGAGCGGATCACCTTGCCCTCGTGCATCAGGTCGAAGGCGCGGTTGATGTCCTCCAGCGGCATCACCTCGGTGATCATCTCGTCGATCTTGATCTCGCCCTTCATGTAGCGCTCCACATACCCCGGCAGCTGGCTGCGTCCCTTCACCCCGCCGAAGGCCGAGCCGCGCCACACGCGGCCGGTGACCAGCTGGAACGGCCGCGTGCTGATCTCCTGCCCCGCGCCGGCGACGCCGATGATGGTCGACTCGCCCCAGCCCTTATGGCAGCACTCCAGCGCCGAGCGCATCACGTTGACGTTGCCGATGCACTCGAACGAGTAGTCCACGCCGCCGTTGGTCATGTCGACGATGACCTGCTGGATCGGCGTGTCCGGGTAGTCCTTCGGGTTGACGAAATCGGTGGCGCCCAGCGCTTTGGCCATCTCCCACTTGGATGGATTGATGTCCACGCACAGGATGCGCGAGGCCTTGGCCATCACCGCGCCCTGCACCACCGACAAACCGATGCCGCCCATGCCGAATACCGCCACGGTGGAACCCGGGGTCACCTTGGCCGTGTTGAGCACCGCGCCGATGCCGGTGGTGATGCCACAACCGAGCAGGCACACCTTGTCAAGCGGCGCGGCAGGGTTGATCTTGGCCAGCGAGATCTCCGGCAGCACGCTGTACTCGGAGAACGTGCTGGTACCCATGTAGTGCAGGATGGTCTTGCCGTTCATCGAGAAGCGCGAGGTGCCGTCCGGCATCAGGCCCTTGCCCTGGGTGACGCGGATCTTCTGGCACAGATTGGTCTTGCCCGACAGGCAGTACTCGCACTCGCCGCATTCGGGCGTGTACAGCGGAATCACGTGGTCGCCCACCTTGAGCGAGGTGACGCCCTCGCCCACTTCCTCCACGATGCCGCCGCCCTCGTGGCCCAGGATCACCGGGAACGCGCCCTCCGGATCGGCGCCGGACAGCGTGTAGGCGTCGGTGTGGCACACGCCGGTAGCGACGATGCGCACCAGCACTTCGCCGGCCTTCGGTCCCTGCACGTCGACCTGCTCAATGCTCAGCGGCTTGCCTGCTTCCCAGGCGACGGCGGCGCGTGACTTCATGGTGTTCTCCTCGATGCGACAAGCGGGCCGTCCATGGTAACCGCCTAGGGTTCTTCCACCGGCTCCGGTTGTGGCATCTGGCGGCAATAGGCCGCAGCCTCCGCCAGCAGCCACTCGCGGAACACCTGCAGGCCCCGGTGATCGCGCGAGCGCGCCGGGTACACCAGCCAGTACGCGTCCTGCACCGGCAGGTAGCGCTCACCCAGCACTACCAGCAGGCCGGCATCCACCAGCGAACGCGACATCACCATCCGCCCCATCGCCACGCCCATGCCCTCCAGCACGGCGTGGCGTTGCGCCTCGAAGCTGTTGAAGTGGGCCACGTAGCGGTGCGGCAGCTCGCCGCCGTAGCGGGCAAACCAGTCGCGCCAACGGTTGGCCGGATTGGGATCGCCCAACAGCGGCCAGCCGCTGAGGTCGTTCGGATCGGCGCCAGCCATCTTCGCCACCAGCGCGGGCGAGGCCACCGGCGCGATCCATTCGCCGAACAGGCGCTCGCTGTGCAGGCCCTCCCATTGGCCGCGCCCGTAGCGCAGTGCGGCATCCACCGACTCGCGGCGGAAGTCGACCAGCGCCGACCCCGACTGCATGGTCAGCTCCAGCTCCGGATGCGCCGCCACCAGGCGCGGCAGCCTCGGCACCAGCCAGCCGGACATGATGCCGGGGCTGGCGCTGATGGTGAGTTCGTCGTCGTGGCGGGCGTGGTAGCGCGTCAACGCGTGCTCGATGCCGTCCAGATGCTCGCCGACCGCCTCCAGCAGGCTGCAGCCGTCGGTGGTCAGGCTGACGCCGCGCGGACCGCGGTCGAGCAGCCGTCGCTGCAGTCGCTCTTCCAGCTGGCGCATCTGGTGACTGAGCGCACTGACGGTAAGGTTCGCCTGCGCCGCGGCACGCGACAGATTGCCTGCCCGCGCCACCAGCACGAACTGCCGCAGCAGGTCCAGCGGAAGCTTTCCCATCTTGAATATTCCTCAAGGCTGGCTTGCGAATATATCGCTTTTCTGGCTTGCACCACCTGCGTACCTTGAGCGCTCCCCAAGTCGCCACCCCCTCAAGGAGCGCGCCATGAGCTCGATCTGGACCGACCTGCTGTCCCTCCACGGCTATCCGGTAAAACGCGACGACCTCCCCTGGCGCGACGACGGCAGCACGGCCAGCCAGAAGCAGCCCGCCGCGCCGTGCAACACCGCGACCGAGCCGCAACCCAAGCGCCGCCTGCTGCCCTGGCCCCGGCTGGCGGCACCGCACTGAACGGGGTTATCGAGCGGGCGCATCACGCGCCTTTTGCCCGCGCTGGTGCATGCTTCGCCTCTTTCGCCCGAACTGAGGAGCTGCTCCGTGCAACTGCGTCCCCTTGGCCACTCGCCGCTGTCGATCGCCCCGCTCGCCTTCGGCGGCAATGTCTTCGGCTGGAGCGTCGACGAGGCGCGCTCGTTCGAGCTGCTCGACGCCTTCGTCGACGCCGGCTTCAACCTCATCGACACCGCCGACATGTACTCCTCGTGGGTGCCGGGCAACCGCGGCGGCGAGTCGGAGACGATCATCGGCAAGTGGCTCAAGAAGAGCGGCAAGCGCGAGCAGGTGGTGATCGCCACCAAGGTGGCCAAATGGAGCGAGCAGCCGGGCCTGTCGCCGGTGAACATCCAGCAGGCGGTGGAGGGTTCGCTCAAGCGCCTGCAGGTCGAATGCATCGACCTGTACCAGGCGCACGAGGACGATGCCAGCGTGCCGCTGGTCGAGACGCTGGGTGCGTTTGAACGGCTGATCGAGCAGGGCAAGGTGCGCGCGATCGGCGCCTCCAACTACTCCGCCGACCGCCTCGCCGAAGCGCTGGCGGTGTCGCGCGACCATGGCCTGCCACGCTACGAAAGCCTGCAGCCGGAGTACCACCTGGCCGGCCGCGTCGGCTACGAGGCGGCGCTGGAGCCGCTGGTGCGGCGTGAAGAAATCGGCGTGATCAGCTACTACTCGCTGGCCAGCGGCTTTCTCAGCGGCAAGTACCGCAGCGAGGCGGATCTGGCCAAGAGTGCGTCGCGCGGAGGCGCGGTGCGCAAGTGCCTCAACCCGCGCGGCCTGCAGATCCTCGCCGCGCTCGACGCCGTCGCAGCAGCACACGGCGCCACGCCCGCGCAGGTGGCCCTGGCCTGGCTGATGGCGCGTCCCGGCATCACCGCGCCGATCGCCAGCGCCACCAGCGTGGCGCAGCTGCACGAGCTGATGGGCGCCGCACAGCTCAACCTGGTGCCGGAAGAAATCGCCGCACTGGATCGCGCCAGCGCGTAGCGAGCCGGCTCAGCGCGCCGTGCTGCCGGCGCTGGCCGGAGGCGCGCTGTCGGCGGCATCGTCCGCGGGCACGTCGTCGGGCGCGACGACGGTGTAGCCACGCGCCCGCAGTTGCGGCAAAGCGCTGCGCGGCCCGATCAAAGCTTCCAGCGGCAGCATGGCGAAGCTCTGGGGGTGCTCGGCCAAGGCTTTGTCAGCGGTGGCGAGCCAGGTGTCGCGCACGCGGGTGGGCAGGTCGCTCAGGCCGAGCTGGCGGGCGAAGCCGGCTTCGGTGATCGCCTCCAGGCAGGCCTCGCGCGCGCCATCGGGCGGCAGCGTGCGCAATGCATCGATGTCGCCGGTGGCCCAGGCATTGGCGCGGGCGCGGATCAGTGGCAACTCACTCTCCAGACCGGTGACCGCGCGATGGAAGCAGTCCAGGTCGTTCGGACCGCTGCGGGCGAACGCCTTGATCGCCCCGCGCGGATCGTCCACCTGCAGGTGGTAGGCCACCTTGGTCAGCGGGACGTCGTGGTTCTTGGCCAACTCGCGCACCGTGTCGGAGACGCTGGCCTTGCCGTCGAGGTCGCTCTTCTTGATCGCCTTGCTGTACAGCTCCAGCGCCGCGAACAGCGGCCGCCAGCGCTCGACGCCGCTGTCGCGACCGATGTATCTGGCCTTCATCGCCTGCCACTGCGCGTAGTCGCTGGCGCTGACCAGATCGGCCAACTTCGCGCCATCGGGATTCTTGCGCGCGCTGAACAGCGAGGGCAGCAGAAAGAGCTTGCCGAAGAAGCCGACCTTGGTGTCGATCTTCACCGTTGGCGCCCCGAGCACCACCTGCGAGCCGGCGATCGCCTGCTCCACTTCGGCGGTCTGCCACTGCATCTTCTCCGGCAGCGGCGACAGCGTGGCGAGGATCCACAGCACGTGGTCGCCGCGGCGCACCTGCCACAGCCCGGGCCCAGGCTGCACGCCGCTCACGGTGACCGCCTCGAGCTGGGTGACGCTGCCGGCCGGTGCCGGCGCGGCGGTCTGCGCCGGCACCGCGAGGGATGTCATCACGAGAGCGATCGCAACGAGCAGGCGCAGGGGCATGAGACGTCCTTGGGTCATGGCGGGAGCAGCTCGGACCGCCCCACGATAGCGCCGGTTCCGCAGCGCTCGCCCCGCCCGCGGTCGTCCGCACAAAAAAAGGGAGCGCCCGGCGAGCGCTCCCTCGTTCGGTCGACCGGTCAACACTCAGCCCAGCGCGGCCAGCGCCTGGTTGAAGGTGGTGCTGGGGCGCATCGCCGCGCTCACGCGGGCCAGATCCGGGTGGTAGTAGCCGGCGATGTCCACCGGCTTGCCCTGAGCGCCGTTGAGCTCGGCCAGGATCGCCGCCTCGTGTTCCACCAGTGCCTTGGCCAGCGGGCCAAAGGTGGCCTTGAGCGCGGCGTCCTCGTCCTGCGCGGCGAGCGCCTGCGCCCAGTACTGGGCGAGGTAGAAATGGCTGCCGCGGTTGTCCAGCTCGCCGACCTTGCGCGCCGGCGAGCGGTTGTTGTCCAGGATCTGCCCGTTGGCGCGGTCCAGCGCCTTGGCCAGCACCTTCGCCTTGGCGTTGCCAGTCTTGTCGCCGACGAACTCCAGCGAGGCCTGCAGCGCGAGGAACTCGCCCAGCGAATCCCAGCGCAGGTAGTTCTCCTCCACGAACTGCTGCACGTGTTTGGGCGCCGAACCACCCGCGCCGGTCTCGAACAGGCCGCCACCGGCCATCAGCGGCACGATGGAGAGCATCTTGGCGCTGGTGCCGAGCTCCATGATCGGGAACAGGTCGGTGAGGTAGTCGCGCAGCACGTTGCCGGTGACCGAGATGGTGTCCTCACCCTTGCGGATGCGCGAGAGCGAGAAGGCCATGGCGTCTTCCGGCGACAGGATGCGGATGTCCAGCCCGGCGGTGTCGTGGTCCTTGAGGTAACGCTCGACCTTGGCGATCACCTGCGCATCGTGCGCACGCTTGGCGTCCAGCCAGAACACGGCCGGCGTGTTCGACAGCCGCGCGCGACTGACCGCGAGCTTCACCCAGTCCTGGATCGGCGCGTCCTTGGTCTGGCACATGCGCCAGATGTCGCCCGCTTCCACCGCATGCTCGAACACCACGCGGCCGTCCTGGTCGGTGACCCGCACGGTGCCGTCGCTCTCCACCTGGAAGGTCTTGTCGTGCGAGCCGTATTCCTCGGCCTTCTGCGCCATCAGGCCCACGTTGGGCACCGAGCCCATGGTGGCCGGGTCGAACGCGCCGTGCGCCTTGCAGTCCTCGATCACCGCCTGGTAGATGCCGGCGTAGCTGCGGTCCGGGATCAGCGCCACGGTGTCCTGCAGCTCGCCCTTGGCGTTCCACATCTTGCCGGAGTCGCGCACCATCGCCGGCATCGAGGCGTCCACGATCACGTCCGACGGCACGTGCAGGTTGGTGATGCCCTTGTCCGAATTGACCATCGCCAGCGGCGGGCGCTTGACGTACTCGGCGGCGAGGTCGGCCTTGATCGCATCCTGCTGCGCCTGCGGCAACGTGCCGAGACGCGCATAGAGATCACCGATACCGTTGTTGCGGTCGAAGCCGATCTGCTTGAGCGCGTCTGCGTGCCTGGCCAGCGCGTCCTTGTAGAACTCGCCCACCACCACGCCGAACATGATCGGGTCGGAGACCTTCATCATGGTCGCCTTCAGGTGCAGCGAGAACAGCGCGCCCTCGTCCTTCACCCGGGCGATCTCGGCATCGACGAAACGCGCCAGCGCGGCGCGACTCATCACGGCGGCGTCGACGATCTCGCCGGCCTTCACCGCCACCTTTTCCTTCAGCATGGTGGTGGCGCCGTCCTTGCCGATCAGCTCGATCTTCAGCGTGCCGGCATTGTCCAGCGTGGCGGACTTTTCGCTGCCGTAGAAATCGCCACCGTCCATGTGCGCCACACGGGTCTTCGAATCCTTGCTCCAGGCACCCATGCGGTGCGGATGCTTGCGCGCGTAGCTCTTCACCGAGGCCGGCGCGCGGCGGTCGGAGTTGCCCTCGCGCAGCACCGGGTTCACCGCGCTGCCCTTCACCTTGTCGTAGCGCGACTTGATGTTCCACAGCTCGACGTCGCCGTGCGGCTCATCCGGATAGTCCGGCAGCGCGTAGCCCTGCGCCTGCAGCTCCTTGATCGCCGCCTTCAGCTGCGGCACCGAGGCGCTGATGTTGGGCAGCTTGATGATGTTGGCCGCCGGCGTGGTGGCCAGCTCGCCCAGTTCGGCGAGGTCGTCGGGGATGCGCTGGTCGTCGTGCAGCGACTCGGGGAACTGCGACAGGATGCGCCCGGCCAGAGAAATGTCCCGCGTTTCCACGGCGATGCCCGCCGTACCGGCGAAGGCCTGCACGATCGGCAGCAGCGACTGCGTGGCCAGAAACGGCGCTTCGTCGGTGAGCGTGTAGATGATCTTGGGGGTGTCGGACATGGGGAAATGCTTTCCTGGACGGGGGCGGATATCGGTCAGCCGCAAACCATGGTGGCTCGTTCGGTGATACGCAAGACCGGACGGGGCGAACGCCCATTTTGACGCCAGCGGCGCGCGTTGGACACCGGTCGACGCTGCCCATCGACCAGCGCGCGGCGACTGCTGCAGCGCAACGTAAGGGTCGAGTCACACGCGCCAATGCGCTGTTCATGCTGGACAAGGCGCCGCGTCATCTTCCTGCAGCCTGGCGATGCGACCTATGTCGAGTAGCCGGCCCGCCGGGGCCGGCGGCATGATCAAAAGTGCTGTGTCTTTCGCGACGGGGATCGCGCAGGCACGCATCCGTATTCCACTTTTACAGGGGAGAGGCTTATGGCCAGTGTGCCGGCGGCAAACAGCAAGGCGGGTTTTCTCGCGCGCGAAAGCACCATCGCGGGACCGGGCTACAACCGATGGTGGGTGGTGCCGGCGGCACTGGCGATCCACCTGTGCATCGGCATGGCCTACGGCTTCTCGGTGTTCTGGTTGCCGATGACCAAACTGGTCGCCACGGCCGACCCGGCCGTGTGCTCCAACCTCAGCTTCATGGCCGCGCTGACCACCACCAGTTGCAACTGGACGGTGCCGCAGGTCACCCACATCTTCGAAACCTTCATCGCGATGCTCGGCATCTCCGCAGCCCTGTGGGGTGGCTGGCTGGAACACGCCGGTCCGCGCAAGGCCGGCTTCATCGCCGCGCTGTGCTGGGGCGGTGGCCTGGTGATTGGCGGCATCGGCGTGTCGATGCACCAGCTGTGGCTGGTGTACCTCGGCTGCGGCGTGCTCGGCGGTGTGGGCCAGGGCCTGGGCTACATCACGCCGGTATCCACGTTGATCAAGTGGTTCCCCGATCGCCGCGGCATGGCCACCGGCTTCGCCATCATGGGTTACGGCGGCGGCGCGATGATCGGCGCCCCGCTGGCCGTGGCGTTGATGAAGCACTTTTCCATCGATGGCGGCACCGGGGTGGCCTCCACCCTGATGGCGATGGGCGTGATCTACCTGCTGGTGATGTCCGCCGGCGCGTTCGGCTTCCGCGTGGCCCCGGTCGGCTGGAAGCCGGCCGGCTGGGCGCCGAAGGCGGTCGACGAATCCAGCATGATCACCAAGCGCCACGTGCACCTCAATCGCGCGTGGAAGACCCCGCAGTTCTGGCTGGTGTGGGGCGTGCTGTTCCTCAATGTGACCGCCGGCATCGCGGTGATCTCGATGGCCAGCCCGATGCTGCAGGACGTGTTCGGCGGCAAGCTCGCCGGCCTCACGGAGGCGGCAGCGGACCTCACGCCGGCGCAGAAGGCCGCGGTGGTGGCGGCAGCGGCCGGCCTGGTCGGCCTGATCAGCCTGTTCAACAGCCTCGGCCGCCTGTTCTGGGCCTCGCTGTCGGACAAGATCGGCCGCAAGAACACCTACTACACCTTCTTCATCCTCGGCATCATCGTGTACTGCCTGCTGCCGACCTGGGGCCACATGGGTGCAGCGGGCCTGTTCGTGATCTCGATCTGCGTGATCCTGAGCATGTACGGCGGCGGCTTCGCCACCGTGCCGGCGTATCTGGCGGACCTGTTCGGTACGCAGATGGTGGGCGCGATCCACGGTCGACTGCTCACCGCCTGGTCGGCGGCCGGCATCTTCGGTCCGTTCCTGATCGCGGCGATCCGCGAAGGCCAGCTGGCGGCCGGCGTGGCGAAGAACCTGGTGTACGACCGCACGCTGTACATCATGGCCGGCCTGCTGTTCGTGGGCCTGATCTGCAACGCGCTGGTGAAACCGGTCAAGGAATCGGCCTTCATGACCGACGAGGAGCTGGCCCGCGAGCGTTCGCTGCAGCACGACACCGGCGGCAGCGCCGGCGCGGAGACGGCGGCGCGTGGGAACTTCGGTGTCGCAGGCGCGATCTTCTGGCTGGCCGTGGGTGTACCGTTCTTGATCGGCCTGTACATCGCCCTGGCGAAGGCCGCCGCACTGTTCTGAGAAAGGCTTGAAGACCATGAATCACCCGGCACGGGCGGGCTCCGGTCCGCAGGAAAACGCCAAGTGGCTCTCCCCGGAGAGCCACGCCGCGGTGCTCGAGGTCACGGCCCGGCTGAAGGATCAGCCGGGCGCCCTGCTGCCGATCCTGCACGGGGTGCAGGAGGCGCTCGGCTACGTGCCCGAAGGCGCCGTTCCGCTCATTGCGCGCGAGCTCAACCTGTCGCGTGCCGACGTGCACGGCGTGGTGAGCTTCTACCACTTCTTCCGCACCCGGCCGTCGGGCAAGCGCATCGTGTACCTGTGCCGCGCCGAGTCGTGCCAGTCGATGGGCGCCGCGGCGCTGGAGACGCACGTCAAGCAGCGGCTGGGCATCGATTTCCACGAGACCACGGATGACGGCGCGATAACGCTCGAACCGGTCTACTGTCTGGGCAATTGCGCGTGTTCGCCGGCGATGCTGGTCGACGAGGAACTGCACGGACGCGTCACGCCTGAGCGCTTCGATGCCTGGCTGAAGACCGCCCGGGAGGCGTCATGAGTTTCACCGTCTATGTACCCCGCGATGCCGGCGCCCTGTCGCTGGGCGCGGAAGCGACCGCCGCCGCGATCGCCGCCGAAGCCTCGCGCCGCGGGCTTGATGTGACCATCGTGCGCAACGGCTCGCGCGGCCTGTACTGGCTCGAGCCGATGGTCGAGGTGACGACCGACGTCGGGCGCGTGGCCTACGGCCCAGTGCAGGCCGAGGACGTCGCCGGCCTGTTCGACGCCGATTTCCTGCACGGCGCCCAGCACGCGCTGGGCCACGGGCTCACCGAAAAGATTCCGTACCTGGCCAAACAGGAGCGCCTGACCTTCGCCCGCGTCGGCATCGTCGATCCGCGCAGCCTGGACGACTACCGCGCCCACGGCGGTTACCGCGGGCTGGACAACGCCTTGAAGATGGCGCCGGCCGACGTCGTCGCCGCCGTCACCGATTCGGGCCTGCGCGGCCGCGGCGGCGCCGCCTTCCCCACCGGCATCAAGTGGAAGACCTGTCTCGATGCGCCGGCCGCGCAGAAGTACATCGTCTGCAATGCCGACGAAGGCGACTCGGGCACCTTCGCCGACCGCATGGTGATGGAAGGCGATCCGTTCGTACTGATCGAAGGCATGACCATCGCTGGCCTCGCGGTGGGCGCCACCCAGGGCTACATCTACCTGCGCTGCGAATATCCGCATGCGGGCGATGCGTTGAACGCGGCGATCGCCGCGGCCGAAGCCGAGGGTTACCTGGGCGATGACGTGCTCGGCAGCGGCAAGGCCTTCCACCTGGAAGTGCGCATGGCCGCCGGCGCGTACATCTGCGGCGAGGAAACCTCGCTGCTGGAATCGCTCGAAGGCAAGCGCGGCCAGGTGCGCTTCAAGCCGCCGCTGCCGGCGATCGAGGGCCTGTTTGGCAAGCCCACGGTGATCAACAACGTGGTCACGCTGGCCTCGGTACCGATCATTCTCGACCAGGGCGCAGAGCACTATCGCGACTTCGGCATGGGCCGCTCGCGCGGCACGCTGCCGTTCCAGCTGGCCGGCAACCTCAAGCACACCGGCCTGGTGGAAAAAGCGTTCGGCGTGACCCTCAAGGAGCTGCTGGAAGACTTCGGCGGCGGCACCGCCACCGGCCGGCCGATCAAGACGGTGCAGCTGGGTGGCCCGCTCGGCGCCTACATTCCGACCTCGCGCTACGACACGCCAATGGACTACGAAGCGTTCGCGGCGATCGGCGGCATGATCGGCCACGGCGGCCTGGTGGCCTTCGACGACAGCGTCGACATGGCCGCGCAGGCCCGCTACGCGATGGAGTTCTGCGCCATCGAATCGTGCGGCAAATGCACGCCGTGCCGCATCGGTTCCACCCGCGGCGTGGAAGTGATCGACCGCATGCGTGCCAACGTCGAGCGCGACCGCAACGAGGTCCTGCTGCGCGATCTGTGCCAGACCATGCTGCACGGCTCGCTGTGCGCCCTGGGCGGCATGGCGCCGTTCCCGGTGCTGAGCGCGCTGGACCATTACCCCGAGGATTTCGCGCGCAGCGCCTGAGCGTCCGCGCGCTGGAGGTTCCCCCATGCTTTCCATCGTCGAAATCGACCGCGGCACCCCGGCCGCCACGTCCACCAAGACCGTCTCGCTGGAGATCGACGGCCGCTCCATCGCCGTGCCCGAGGGCACGTCGGTGATGCGCGCCGCGTCGCTGGCCGGCATCGCCATCCCCAAACTGTGCGCCACCGAAATGCTCGACGCGTTCGGCTCGTGCCGGCTGTGTCTGGTGGAGATCGAGGGGCGCCGCGGCTACCCGGCCTCGTGCACCACGCCGGTGAGCGACGGCATGAAGGTCGCCACGCAGACGCCGAAACTGGCCGAGATCCGCCGCGGCGTGATGGAGCTGTACATCTCCGACCACCCGCTGGACTGCCTCACCTGTCCCGCCAACGGCCACTGCGAGCTGCAGGACATGGCCGGCGTGGTCGGCCTGCGCGAGGTGCGCTACGGCTACGACGGCGCCAACCACGTCTACGCGAAGCAGTCCGACGCTTCAGCCAATCCGCTGTTCGTGGCCAAGGACACCTCCACCCCGTACTTCACCTTCGATCCGTCCAAGTGCATCGTCTGCTCGCGCTGCGTGCGCGCCTGCGACGAGGTGCAAGGCACGTTCGCGCTGACCATCCAGGGCCGCGGTTTCGACTCCAAGGTGTCGCCGAGCCAGAACGAGGATTTCCTCGGCTCCGAGTGCGTCTCCTGCGGCGCCTGCGTGCAGGCCTGCCCCACCGCCACGCTGAGCGAAACCACGCTGATCGAGCGCGGCCAGGCCGAGCACAGCGTCACCACCACCTGCGCCTACTGCGGCGTGGGTTGCAGCTTCCGCGCCGAGATGAAGGGCGAGGAGATCGTGCGCATGGTGCCCAACGTGGAGGGCCAGGCGAACCACGGCCACTCCTGCGTCAAAGGTCGCTTCGCGATCGGCTACGCCAGCCACCCCGACCGCATCACCACGCCAATGATCCGCAGGAAGATCTCCGACCCGTGGCAGGTGGTGAGCTGGGACGAGGCGTTTTCGTACACCGCCAGCGAGTTCAAGCGCATCCAGGAAGAGCACGGTAAGCACGCAGTGGGCGGCATCACCTCCTCGCGCTGCACCAACGAGGAAACCTACCTGGTGCAGAAGCTGGTGCGCGCGGGCTTCGGCAACAACAACGTGGACACCTGCGCCCGCGTCTGCCACTCGCCGACCGGCTACGGCTTGAAGAGCACCCTGGGCGAGTCGGCCGGCACGCAGGATTTCGACTCCATCGAACAGACCGACGTGGTGCTGGTGATCGGCGCCAACCCCACCGACGCACACCCGGTGTTCGGCTCGCAGATGAAACAGCGCCTGCGCCAGGGCGCGAAGCTTATCGTCATCGACCCGCGCCGCATCGACCTGGTGCGCTCGCCGCACATCCAGGCCGACTACCACCTCAAGCTCAAGCCCGGCACCAACGTGGCCATGCTCAACACGCTGGCCCATGTGATCGTCACCGAAGGGCTGGTGCAGGACGACTTCGTCGCCGCGCGCTGCGAGCCGGAGGCGTTCGAGCGCTGGAAGACCTTCGTCGCGCAGGACAAGTACAGCCCCGAGGCGATGGAAGCGACCACCGGCGTGCCCGCCGAGATGGTGCGCGGTGCCGCGCGGCTGTACGCCACCGGCGGCAACGGCGCCATCTACTACGGCCTGGGCGTCACCGAGCACGCGCAGGGCTCCACCGCGGTGATGGGCATCGCCAACCTCGCCATGGCCACCGGCAACATCGGCCGCGAGGGCGTGGGCGTGAACCCGTTGCGCGGCCAGAACAACGTGCAGGGCTCGTGCGACATGGGCTCGTTCCCGCACGAGTTCCCGGGCTACCGCCACGTGAGCGACGCCACCGTGCGCGGCCAGTTCGAGCAGGCCTGGGGCGTGCCGCTGCTGGACGAGCCGGGCCTGCGCATTCCGAACATGTTCGAGTCCGCGCTGGACGGCACCTTCCTGGGCCTGTACGTCGAGGGCGAGGATATCGCCCAGTCCGATCCCGATACCCAGCACGTCACCGCGGCGCTCAGCGCGATGGAGTGCGTGGTGGTGCAGGACCTGTTCCTCAACGAGACGGCCAAGTACGCCCACGTGTTCCTGCCGGGCAGCTCGTTCCTGGAGAAGGACGGCACCTTCACCAACGCCGAGCGCCGCATTTCGCGCGTGCGCCGGGTGATGAAGCCGCAGTCCGGTCTGGCCGACTGGGAGATCACGCAGAAGCTCTCGCAGGCGATGGGCTACCCGATGAACTACGCGCACCCGTCCGAGATCATGGACGAAATCGCCGCGCTCACGCCCACCTTCCACGGCGTCAGCTTCGACAAGATCGACCAGCTCGGTTCGATCCAGTGGCCGTGCAATGACGAGGCGCCGGAAGGCACGCCGGTGATGCACGTGGACGAGTTCGTGCGCGGCAAGGGCCGCTTCATGCTCACCGAGTACGTACCCACGCGCGAGAAGGTCAACGCGGAGCATCCGCTGATCCTCACCACGGGGCGCATCCTCAGCCAGTACAACGTGGGCGCGCAGACCCGCCGCACCGAGAACTCGATGTGGCACGAGGAAGACCGCCTCGAGATCCACCCGCACGACGCGGAGGAGCGCGGCATCAACGACGGCGACTGGGTCGGTATCTCCAGCCGCAGCGGCGAAACCGTGCTGCGCGCCAAGATCGCCGACCGCATGCAGCCGGGCGTGGTCTACACCACGTTCCACTTCCCCGGTTCGGGCGCCAACGTGATCACCACCGACAACTCCGACTGGGCCACCAACTGCCCCGAGTACAAGGTGACCGCAGTGCAGGTGCTCAAGGTGAACCAGCCCTCCAGCTGGCAGAAGCGCTTCCAGAGCTTCGATCAGCAGCAGCAGGATCTGCTGAAGGCCGCCGAGCCCGTCACGCGCTGAAGGCCTCAGGCCCCCCGGGCGCGCGCTCGCGGGGTCCGCCCCGATCCGCGCCCCGCTCAACCCGCATCACGAAACGGCCCGCCATGAACATCGAACGCCTCTCCCAGATGGTCAACGACATCGCCAACTACTTCGCCGCCGAGCCCGATCACGCCGCCGGCGTGGCCAGCGTGGCCGATCACCTGCGCAAGTTCTGGGACCCCACCATGCGCCGGGCGATCATCGCCCACCTCGAGGCGGGCGGCGAAGGGCTGGGCGCCATGGGAAAAGAGGCGGTGCGAGAGTTGGCGGCACGTGAGGCTGCTGTGCGTTGAAGCGCCGGCAAGCGGGTATGCGCGCACTGTTTCAGAAGGACCGGGTATTCCGAACGCTAAGGGACTTAAGCGAGCAGCACACATTCGACAGCTAGGCGCCATCGTGTTCCACGAGTCGAGTTCGCACTCCATCCCGCGCGGTCGGCTCTGAAGATGTCAAAGCTGACCAACGCCGGACTTACCGGTCCTGAGCACGGCAGTCAGCCTCCGATCATCGCTGCATATGCGCGTTCATCTGCATGTTCTGCTGCATCTGACCCGGCAACTGCATCTGTTGCTGGCCGTGCTTCTGGATCTGCTGGATCGACTGCTCCAGCTGGGGCGCGGGCTTGCTCAGGTCGACCACCGCCGGCGTAGACATCACGCTCGATCCTCGAAAACCCAGCGTCGTCCGCGTCTCATCCAGGTGAATCGTGGAAAGATTGTCGGCCGTGATCCTGCTGGCATGACATGCGGCGGTGAACTGCATCAAACGATCTTCCGACGCATCGGGAATGCGCCGATGCAGTTCGTTGTATAGCCGATGCTCCGGGTTGTCCGGGTGGCGCGGGTCTTCCTCGCTTCGGCTCGCTCCTTCGAGTATCGAGGAAGCACGGTAGGCTACGCTCACCGGCGGCGCTGGCGCCTGCGTTGAGTCCCGCCCAAACCACTGACCGGGGTGAGTGAGCGTGTCGTATGCCTCGCTCGCAGCGTGTTCGGCCGCCCCGAAGCCGTGCGACGCCGCCTGCTTGGCAGCATCGTAGGTCCGTTCAGCCGCTCGCTCGGTGTTTTCAACAACGTTAGAGAGGGTCCGCTTGGTGGACTCGTAGGCGTGGACCGTGGCTTGCCCTATCGCCTGGTCGGTGTGATAGCTGTCGATCACGTTGTTAACGAGATTCGCTGCCGCCCCATGCAGCGCTGGAGAGTGCATGGCTCCCACGACGGTTCCGGCGACGTTGTGTGCGGCGTGCTCGACATCGCCTCTGGCCGATTGCAATCCGTCGCCGACGAAGTGCCCGACGGCATCGGCTGCCTGCCCATGCAAGTGCGCCGTCTCGCTCAATGCAAACCCGGCCAGCGGTGCAAAAGGCCCCAGGGGCGCGACATAGGCACTGGCCTCACGCGCGGCTGATGCCACCCGTTCGTCTTGAGCCTGCACGAAGTGGCCGGCGCCGCGCGCCAGGTCGGCTCCCTGCTGCAGAGTGTGTTCGACGCCTTCCGCGATGCCACTGTGTTCGATAGCGCTGCGCACCGGCTGGTCAGCGTGCAACACAAGATATTCGTTCACCTGCCGCTGGATGTCCGGCGGCAGGCGATAGTGCTCCTGCAAATGCTTCATGGCTTGGGACAACTCGCCACGTTCACGGGAAACGTCACCGACAAAATGGTCGAATCCGGCTTTGTGGTCGGCGTAGCGCTGCGCTGCCTCCGTGAAGAGGAAGGGTTGCAGGATGTTGTCCGGACTTTGGCTACTGAAGTGCTGCTGTCCGCCATGATCGCTCAGCCGCATCGCGATTAGCGGATTGGGCGGCGGCGCGCCGGTGGGCGGGTCCATGTAGCGGCCAGCGCGCAGGCTTTTCACATCCTCCTTGCTGGCAAGTGACACCACCTCGCCAATGTGCGCATTGGCGGCACTCACCACGTCACCGGCCATGCGGTAGTTGGTGAGATGCGCGCCCGGCTTCGGCGGACCATCGGTCAGGCCAGCCGCGCCGTATGCGTTGTAGGTCGAACCAGCGAGGCCAAAGTTCGCCGCCTCGATTTCCGCCAGTGTGCCGCCGAGCGAGTGACCGGCAACAAAAATGTGGTCCCTGGAAACCCCCTGGCTGGCGGCCTTGTTGATCATAGCCTGGGTAAAGGCATCCGCAGCTTCTCGCTGTGGATTGACGGCATCGCGCACCATGGTGGCGTCGACTGCGATGTCCTGCATCGTGGTGAGAGCGTGGTCGCCTTTCTCGGCATTGGTCTTGCCGGAAAACAAACTGGGGTCGGTGCCGCGGTAGGCGATGATGATGTTATATGGCGCCGCCACACTTCTATACGCAGTGGCATGAAAGCCAGAGACGGGATCGCTCGCATAGCCGAAGACTTGGTATTTCCGACCATCCAAGGTGACCGGCGCTTTTTTTACAACATCACTTTGCGAGCGGTTAGCGTATGAGTCGTTGGCTGCGTCTGCACCCTCTTGGACCGCAAATGTCATGGCGCTCGCTCCCTGATTGCGATGGTGACGCGGAAATAAGCCTCGGGATGTTGAAGTATCGCGGGGTCGGCCGGATCAAGGTCTGGCGCACCGTAGCGCGCAAGAGCGTGGTCCCCGTACGCGCTCTTCTTGAAATATCTTGTCTCCGCGCCGTGCTGCAGGAGATCGTCAAATAGGTCGCTCCAGGCAAACCTAACCCCTTGCGCCACAGTACTAATGCTCACGCTGGTGACGTCCCAGTGGCATATGCCCAGGTTGTAGTAGTCCTCGTCCTGCAAGGCGTCCCGATAGAAATAGCCCGTCCACGTGTGGTCGTCCACGCGAGTCATCTCAATATCGACGCCAATACTCGTCAGACTCTGCTCGCCAAGGAATGAGCCGATCGGCACGCATTTAGCTATGCCGTCATTGGCCTTCACGATGTTGTAATTGATATAGCCCTCGATCGAATCCCACGGCCCTGGCGCATCGGACGTCGCCGTAACCTCGTAACGCTTGACCGGATGCGGATTCTTTGCGGGGTTCGACGAGGTGCCGTGTGACATGGAGCATCCTGTGATCAGGGCTAGTAGAAAAGTGAGCGTCGTACGATGCAGTTGGGCTTTCATGTGGCTCGCCTATGGTCACAAAGACCTGTCTTGGCGGAAGTCGGTACCAACCTCCAGCTCCCGTAGCGCTCCGCCACCGCCTGCAAACGGCATGTGGCGGGGACGTTATCCGGACCCTGGCAGCGGAAGTCCCGCCCCCCAGCGTAATGACATGAGTGCAGTACGATCAGCGCATAAGAAGAGCCCGCGCCAAGGTCGCGACTCTGGCTCAGGAGCCAAGCCATGTCGCGGCCTCCTTGCTCTCCGCTCGCACGACATCTCTGGTAGCACCCGTGCTCTGCGTGGGGCGTGCCGCGAGCTTGATCTTCACCGGCGGGAGGCTGGCGCGCGCTTTCAGCTCCCGATCCTTGAAGAACCAGTTCTTCTTGGCGCGGATCGGCTTGCAGCCCTCATAGAAGATCAGTTCATCGTCGGCCGGCAGTTCCTTGATCTCCTGCGGTAGGAACAGTGCGCGTTTCTCTTCGGTAACGTTGGTCGAGACCTGGTTCGTGCCACGGCCACGACTGGTACTGCGATGCGTCTTGCGAATGGTCTTGTAGCCGAGCATCTCGCTGTACTCGTTGGCATCGCTCTGCTCGCGCGGAGCGAACACGATCTGCGCGCCGTGGTTGGTGATGAAGTTCTGCGCGTCGTCCTCGCCATAAGCCGACTTCAGCTGGGAACGACTCTGCACGATGCACAGATCGCGCACGCCGTAACTGGCGGAGATGGAAATGCGCTTGGCCCAGACGTCAACTCGGCCCATGGCGGTGAATTCGTCCATCAGCATCAGCATCTGGTATTTCAACGCCGGGTCCTCACCGAGCTGTTTGGTGAGGTTGTTGCCGATCACGCTGCTGAAAAAGATGTTCAGCAGCTTGCTGCTCTCGTCCAGCTTGTTGGTCGGAATGATGACGTACAGCGTGGTCGGCTTGGTCCGCAGCCCCGCCACGTGGATATCCGTGGCATTGGTGGCAGCCGCCAGGATCGGGCTGAGAAACTGCTGCAGCGGTGCCTGCATGGTGGCGATGACGGAAGAGAAAGTCTGATCCGCCAAACCGGCGAGATTGCCGAACACGGTGCGCGTCTGCGGGCTGACGAAGCCGTAGCTCGGATCGGAGATAAAGCTGCGCAACATCTCCTGGGTCGTCTGTTCGCTGGTACCGCTGGAGAGCCGCAGGATGCGCTCGAGGCTTGGAAAGCTGTCGTCGGTGTTCGGATCCATGTCCGGAAAGCCCGCGCTCGTCAGATGGTCCCACCCCTCGAACATGAAGGAGGCAAAGGCCGTGAATGCGGCACGACTTTGCGAGGTCCAGAACGGATCCTTGCCCGCTTCGTCGGGATAGAGGATGGCGGCTATGGTCTGCAACTCGCCGATGCGCTTGCCGGCATCCATGCCTGCCAGCGGGGTCATCGGATTGAAGCGGTGCGTGAGACCGGATTCGTCATACGGCGCCCAGACACGGATAGAGTGACCTTGCGCTTGCCTCCAGCCGCTGGTCGCCTTGAAGAGCTCGCCCTTGAGGTCAAGCACGACCATCGAGTGCTGGTAGGAGAGCAGTACCGGAATGGCAATGCTGGTGGTCTTGCCCGAACGAGTGGGACTGATGGTGATGACGTGCTGTGCACCGCCCAGCCAGAGATAACGTCCCTTGTAGCTGCCGATGAGGATGCTCTGCGGAGTCTGCCGGAGGAGTCCGGCCTTCTTGAGGTCCGCCATCGTGGCAAAGCGGGCGTCACCATGCAGCGACTCGCGCGGGCGACGCATCAACGGTATCAGCGCGCCCAGCCAGGCCAACAAAGGCAGCCCGAAACCGACGCCGACGCTCAGCCGGATCTTGCCCGCGAAAGAGGCGAACTGCGGCAGCTGCGCCGCCTGCAGGTATTGCCACCAGGTATTCCAAGTTCGAGCCTGTGGCGGCAATGCAAGCAGATGTGTCATCAGCGTGTTGGCAAACATCCAACCGCCGCCCAGTGCCAGCGCCAGCAGAACCAGCACGATGCCAAGCTTGCGCATGTCTTCAGCCTCCTTGCTTGAAGAGCGGATGCTCGTGCACCGGCTCTCGCACTGTCAACGCAAGACGCATCACAACGCGTCATGCACCCAACGCAAGACCGACGTGCAGCGACATGCGCTATCCGTGGGCTGTGCGATGTCTCGCCACCAAGCCGCAACGTGACCATGTTGCGCTCCGCCCACGACAGACAGTTCGCGATTGCGCGCGGGCGCGGCACATGTTCGACATGTGGCGTAGGAAAAGTCCGACAGTCGATCAGGGAATGCTTCCAATCGCGATGTCGGCAGCGCGGAAGGGCGCACAGATCACGCGTGACGGAGGTCACGCTGCTGGATGTCGAAGAGAGCATCTTCCGCCCACCAAAGCGCATGTCTGAGATCGTCACGGATGTCCGCGACGGCCAACAGAAGGTCTCTCGTAACCCGCGATTTCACGCTGTCGAATGCCGCGGAATACCGCATCAGCACGCGGCCTAGCTCGACTGCAGCATCCGAGAGGACAGACATTTCCGCTGCGCGGTGCGCGAGAGTGACGCAGGCCTGCGCACCATCCCCCTAGGAAAAATTCTTGTCATACACACCTACTGGCAGCCCTGCTGATTTTCCGCCAGAATTTTTCGCGTGAGTGATCGACAGCACTTACAGGGGAGCGTCACCGGTTGCGCAGGAGCTTCGATGCGAAGCTCGCATCAACGCCGCCGGTGTCGCGCAGGAAGCGCCCAATCGGGCGAAGCATGGATTGCTGATCACGATGATTGCCGCAGCGAACGCGCCGTTTGGTTTTTCTGAAATTGCGGGGCATCCGCCAGCCCAGCCATGGCTTGTCCCGCGCGCTGATGTTCCAGCGGCGCTGCAAACCGGCGCCCGCGCCCGGGCGACCGGCAGGCCAGCTCGCCCCGTAAACGCGGCCTCCCCCATCACCTCCAACATTGCGTCGCTGCGCACGCCGTTGTGCGGGCAGCCGTGCGCGACAGCGATTTCAACCGACGATTGGGTTTGACGTGAAAAGAACCGTTGCCACTGAGATGCTCGCCGGTGCCGTTGTGCTCGCGACTCTCGCACTCTCCGCTTGCGGAACACCTGCAGCCAAGGATTTCCGCGGCAGCTGGAAGCCCGTGAACCGCTTCCAGGATGCGCCGGTGGAGATCCCGCTGGAGCAGCCGTACACCTTTTACGCCGCACCGATGGACGAGACGCTCAAGACCATGCTCGATCGCTGGGCGAAGGACACCGGGCGCACGCTCGATTACCAGCTCGGCTTCGACGTGACGCTGTACAAGCCGGTGGCCGACATCCACACCACCGACCTTCAGGAAGCTGCATCCCGGCTCAGCACCATCTACGGACCGCAGGGCGTGCAGGTAATCGCGCATCCGCGTCAGATCGTCGTGCAGGCACCGGTCAGTGCCGGGTCGACCGCCGCCGCCGACATCACCCCGCGTGCGGGAGCCAAGCCGTGAACTTGAAAAAATCTCCCACGCCGGCGATCGAGCGGGCGGTCGCCAAATCGGTAAACTTCGAGATCAGCATCGCCGACCTCGCGCGCCGCAGCGAACGGCGCGCCTGGTGGGTCGCGTTCGCGGCGATCGGTATGTCGCTGATTCTCGCCGGCGGCTACTTCTACATGCTGCCGCTGAAGCAGAAGGTGCCGTACCTGGTGATGGCCGATGCCTATACCGGCACTGCCACCGTGGCCCACCTCACCGGCAATTTCGGCCCGAACGGCATCACTTCCAGCGAGGCGATCAACCGCAGCAACGTCGCGCACTTCGTGCTTGCGCGCGAATCCTACGACCTGGCCATGCTCAACCTGCGCGATTGGAAAACCGTGCAGACGATGGCCTCGCCGGGCGTCAAGGCCGAGTACACCAAGCTCTACTCGTCGATGAACGAGGACAGCCTCTACAAGCAGTACGGCAAGGATCGCGCGATCCGCATCAAGCTGTTGAGCATCGTCTTGCTTGGAGGCGGCCCCGGCATCACGCCCAGGGGCGCCACCGTGCGCTTCCAGCGCAGCCTGTTCAACAAGACCACCGGCGCCACCCAGCCGATGGACAGCAAGATCGCGACCATCGAATTCACCTACAAGCCGAACCTGGACATGGACGATCAGAGCCGCATCGAGAACCCGCTCGGGTTCTGGGTCACCAGCTATCGCGTGGACAACGACTATGCCGCCGCACCGCCGGCGGAAGTCACCGACAGCGCCGCTACGGCACCCGCGACGCCTACGCCAGCCACCACCGACGCTGGCCTCGCCGGCAACCCCGAACCGCCCGCACCGGCACCCGCCGGCACCGTTGCCGGAGCCGCCCCCCGATGAACCGATTCACCCGCTGGCCGCTGGCCGCTTCGACCTTGCTGGCCATGGCCTGCGCGCCATCGATGCTGCGCGCCCAGGCACTGGAGCAGTACGACTACCAGCCGGACCGCATCTATCCGGTGCGGACCGGACTGGGCATCACCACCCAGATCGAGCTCAGCCCGAGCGAGAAGATCCTCGACTACAGCACCGGCTTCAGCAGCGGCTGGGAACTGAACCGCCGCGGCAACGTGTTCTACCTCAAGCCGAAGAATGTCGACGTGGACACCAACATGATGGTGCGCACGGAAACCCACTCGTACATCTTCGAGCTGAAGGTGGTGGCGACCGACTGGAAGACGCTCGATCAGGCCCGTCGCGCCGGCGTGCAATACAAGATCGGGTTCAAGTATCCCGCCGACGCCAGCTTCGCCCAGGCCAAGAAGGCGCAGGAAAAGGTCGCCATGCAGAGCGCGACGCTGATCCCCGGGCGAAGCTACAACTTCGATTACGACTACGCCACCCGCAGTGCCAAGAAGGCCCCGTGGCTGGTGCCGGTGAACGTCTACGACGACGGGCGCTTCACCTATATCCGCATGAGCGACCTCAAGGCCTTCCCCACGGGCGACTTCCCAGCGGTGTTCATGCGCGAGCGGGAGCACAGCGAAGACTCGCTGGTGAACACCACCGTGGAGGGCAACACCATCATCGTCCACGGCACCTATGCCTACCTGGTGATCCGCCATGGCGACTATGTCGTGGGACTGCGAAGGAACGTGAAGAAGTGAGCGCTCAAAATCCCCCCAATCACGGCGACGAGCACGATCATTCCGCCAGTCCGGTAGCGGGCGAGCATGCCGACGCGCTGGCCGGTAACCCGTACGCCAGTCACTACCAGCAGCGTGCCGAGGAGCCAGATCTCGACGCCGGGGCACCGCAACTTCGTGCCAGCGAACTGCGGCGCATGAACCATCGTGCGCTGCTGCTGCTCGGTGCGGTCGTCCTGCTGCTGCTGTTCGTGGCGTACTGGATGATCCAGAGCGCCACGGCATCGCATGACAAACCCAAGCCACGCGAGGAAAAAGTGACCGTGGCCGAAGCACCGGCCGCGGTCGCCCTGCCGCAATTGCCGCGTCCGGCGCCGGCTCCAGTGCCAGCGCAGCCCATTCCCCTGATGCCGGCACCGGCTCGCACACCGTCATTGCCGCGCGAGCAGCCGCAGGGGCCGCGCAAGCCCAGCCTGGTTCAGCGTCGCATCCTGGCAGCCGAAGTCGGTAGTGCCGAGCTTCCCCCCGCGGTGCCGATGCCAACTTCCACTGGTACTGGTCTGCCGGGTAGCGCCGATTCGGACATCACCAATGCGCAGCCGCTGACCAAGCCAGACACGCTCATGCAGCGTGGCACGTACATCCGCTGCGTGCTGGAAACCCGCATCGTGTCCGACATCCCCGGCTACAGCACCTGCCTGGTCACCGAACCGGTGTATTCGTTCAATGGCCACACGCTGCTGCTACCCAAGGGGTCCAAGGTGCTCGGCAGCTACCAGAAGCAACAGAACCAGCGCCGGGTCGACGTCATCTGGGACCGCATCATCACGCCCTCCGGCATCGACGTCAGCATGAAGAGCCCGGGCATCGACAACCTCGGCGGCGCGGGTCTACCCGGCCATTACGATGCGCATTGGGGCGAGCGCATTGGAGCGGCACTGCTGATCAGCATGCTCAGCGACGCCTTCAAGTACGAAGCGGCCAAGCACGGCCCGACAACCACCACGATCAGCAACGGCTATGTCACCCAGGAGCCGTTCGAGAGCAATACCGCGCGCACCGTGCAGGACCTGGCCAATCAGGCCGTGCGCGAGGCTGCCAATCGCCCGCCCACGGTGACCATCAACCAGGGCACGGTGATCTACGTCTACGTCTCCAAGGATGTGGACTTCAGCGGCGTGGTCGCGCGGTTCTAAGGGGTTAGGCCATGGACGACATCGCTGCCGAGATCTCAAATGACTTTCTCGACTACCAGTACCAGGTGCTGGGCGTGCGCGAGTTCATGGCCTCGCCCGACGTCACCGAGATCTGCATCAACCGCCCCGGCGAGATCTATCTGGAGAGCCGCGGCGGGTGGCAGCGCGTGGAGGTGCCTTCGCTTACGTTCGAACGCGCGCGGCAGTTCTGTACGGCGGTGATCAACGAGAGCAATACCGGACAACGCATCACCGACGTCGACCCGGTGGTGTCGCTCACCTTTCCCACCGGCCAGCGCGCCCAGTTCGTCATCCCGCCCGCATGCGAGGCGGGCAGCGTATCCATCACGATCCGGCTGCCTTCCAAGCAGCTCAAGACGCTGGAGCAATACCAGTGCGATGGCTTCTTCGATGACATCGTGGAGGTGAACCAGGGACTGGGCGAGCACGACAGCGAGCTGCTTGAGCTACGCGCGGCGCGCCGCTATGCCGACTTCTTCCGCAAGGCGGTGCTCAACAAGAAGAACATCGTGGTTTCCGGCGCCACCGGCAGCGGCAAGACCACCTTCATGAAGTCGCTGGTCAACCACATTCCGGCGGACGAGCGACTGGTCACCATCGAGGACGCCCGCGAGTTGTTCATCGAACAGCCCAACGTGGTTCACCTGCTCTACTCCAAGGGCGGCCAGAGCGCCAGCAACGTGACGGCCAAGAGCTGCATGGAAGCCTGCCTGCGCATGAAGCCGGACCGCATCATCCTGGCCGAGCTGCGCGGCGACGAGTCGTTCTACTTCATCCGCAACTGTGCCTCCGGCCATCCGGGGTCGATCACCAGTTGCCATGCAGGCAGCACGGAACAGACCTGGGATCAGCTCGCCCTGATGGTGAAGGCATCGGCCGAGGGCGCGGGGCTTGAGTTCGCCACGATCAAGCGATTGCTGCGCATGACCATCGACATTGTCGTGCACATCAAGGCGCACGCCGGCAGACGCTGCATCACCGGTATCGACTTCGATCCGGGCCGCACGTTTGCCGAGCACTGATGTGAACCAGGGAGGATCCGCATGTTCACCGGAATGGAAATGACGATGTGCCCCAACCTCGCCGTGCCGGCGGGGGTGATGCAGCACATCGTGCAGGTCGAATCCGGCGCCAACCCGTTCGCAATCGGCGTGGTGGGCGGCCAGTTGGTGCGGCAGCCTGCGTCGCTAGACGAAGCGTTGGCGACCGTGCAGATGCTTGATGCCAAGGGCTATGACTATTCGCTCGGCGTGGCCCAGGTGAATCGTCGCAACCTCGGACGCTACGGGCTGGACACCTATGCGAAGGCCTTCGACGCTTGCGCCAACGTGGCTGCCGGCGCGCAGATCCTCGCCGAATGCTACGGCCGCTCCGGCCAGGACTGGGGCAAGGCCTTCAGCTGCTACTACTCGGGCAATTTCGTCACCGGTTATCGCGATGGCTACGTGCAGAAGGTCTACGCTTCGATGCAGGCCGATTCGTCAAGCCAGGCGCCGAAGGCTTCGCCCATTCCCCTGAGATATTCAGGTGCCCCTCGACGCGAGGCCGTCGCCCAGGTGCTGCTCGCAGCGGATACGCAGGGCTACCGCGCCGCCCTGCGCAGTGTGGCGATCGATGCAGCCGCCAATGCAGCGGTCTCGGTGGCCGCCGGCACCGCGGGAACGCAAGATGCGCTCAGGCCCGGATACTCCGTGGCATCCGCCGAACTCAGCTCGCCAACCTCGCCATCCAAGGCGCAGAAGAACCCCACATCGGACGTGTTCAGGCCCATCGTGCGCGGCCCTCGTGACCCGGGCACGCCAGCCGTGCAGGACGGACCGCCAAGCCCCTCCACCGCGGTGACCATGGGCGACCGCGCCGCCGTCGACAAGGACCAGCGCGATGCCGCGTTCGTATTCTGATTCAGGACGGCATCCACGCGATGTCGCGATCGACAGTGACCGCAGCAATGGTGCTAGCAACCGGCCGTCCGACCGCACCTCAGTATCCGGCGCCGTGCCGGATACCGGCAATGAATCGACTGCGCGCATCGCAGTCGGGACCGACGTGGCCATCGCTTGATAGCCGCAGCAACCTCAACACAGATAGGGAAATTCACCATGGCACCGACCTCGTCCAGCGACCACAGCATCCTCCACTCGCAGCGTACCCGGCTGTTCCTGTTCATGTGCTTAGCCGCGTTGATCGTCTTCGCGATGCCGGGGGCAGCCTTCGCCTCAGATGATACGGCGAGCACAGTGTGCGGCTTTGCGAGCAGTGTGAACAAAGTGCTCAACGCCATCTCCATTGTGGTCGTGACCATCGCCGTGATCTTTTCCGGCTACCAGATTGCTTTCGCGCACAAGCGCATTAGCGACGTCGCCCCCGTGATGATCGGCGCGATCTTGATCGGCGCTGCCGGCCAGATCGCCAAGATGTTCCTTGCCCAGAGCACCACCGACGCGGGCGCGACGGCCTGCACCGCGCAGGTGATCACCCACCTGCTCAATCACTATGCATAAGAACGCGCTGTTTCGAGGCTGCACCCGCCCCCCGATGTTCATGGGCGTACCTTACGTCCCGTTCTTCATGGGCGCGGGCGGGTGCTTTCTCCTGGCGGTGTACACCAATTTCTTCTACCTGCTGCTGCTACCCGTAGTCATCTTCGTGATGCGCCAGATGGCGCGCCGCGACGAGATGATTTTCCGGCTGCTCGGGTTGCGCCTGCAGTTCCGCACACGCGTGCGCAACCTGGGCGAAAACGACGGTATGTGGGTATTCACCCCTAACAACTATCGCGACCCGTCCAAGTCGAAACCGTGAGTCCCACCAGATTCCCCGGCACACCGGGGAATCGCCCCGGATCGAAAATCATGCCCAAGCCCGCCTTCTTGCCAGACACCCCGATCAGCGAGTTCCTGCCGCTGTCCACGCATGTCTCCCCGACCGTGCTTAAGACCACGGGTGGGGACTTTCTGCTGGTTTGGCGACTGGGCGGCCTGCCGTTCGTCGGGCGGGAGGAATGGGAAATCGAGCATCGCCACAACACGTTCAACCGCATGCTGCAGACGCTGCGTGCACCGGATTTCATCAACGTGGCGTTCTGGGTGCATGACGTACGTCGACGGCGCCGGCTGAGCGATCACAGCAAGTTCTCGCAGGCCTTCAATCAGTCGCTGTCGGACAGCTATTACGAGGCACTGTCCAGCCAAAAGCTGATGCAGAACGAGCTCTACCTCACTCTGATCTACCGACCGGTGGTCAGCGGCAAGCGCTTCGCCGAAAAATCAGCCGACCTGGCGCGGTTGGAGGCCGAGCAGTTGGAGGCCGTCAATACCATCCTGGAGTTGGCAGGCAACGTCGAGGCGGTGCTGAAGGACTACGCACCGTACCGGCTGGGCATGTACGAGGCGGCCAACGGCGTGGTGTTCTCCGAGGCGCTGGAGTTCTACGGCTACCTGCTCAACCGCATCGATGAACCGGTGCCGGTGCTGCCGGCACCGGTTCCCGAGTATCTGCCGATCAGCAAGCAGCGCTTCTCCGCCAAGACCGGCGACTTCGTGCTGACCGCACCCGACGGCAAGAGCCACTTCGGCGCCATTCTCAATATCAAGGAATACACCGACGGCACGTATCCCGGCATCCTCAACGGGCTGAAGTATCTGGATTTCGAATACGTCATCACGCATTCCTTCAGCCCGATGGGTCGTCAGGATGCGCTGAAAGCGCTGGATCGCACGAAAGGCATGATGATCTCCTCCGGCGACAAGGCCTTCAGCCAGATCGCCGAACTCGACCACGCCATGGATCAACTCGCGTCGGGCAACTTCGTGCTGGGCGAGTACCACTTCACCATTGCCATCTACGCCGCGAACCAGGAAGCGCTGTCGCAACAGATCGCCACCACACGCGCTGAGCTTTCCAACGCGGGCTTCGTCTCTGTGAAGGAGGATCTCGCCGTCACGGCGGCCTTCTATGCGCAGTTCCCCGGCAACTGGAAGTACCGCACCCGGCTGGCCAATGTCAGTTCGCTGAACTTTCTCGGCCTGTCGCCGCTGCATAACTTCGCCACCGGCAAGAAGGGTAACAATCCCTGGGGCGACTGCGTCACCACACTGCAGACCACCAACGGCCAGCCCTACTACTTCAACTTCCACGCCACCCACCCGGCCGAGAACTCGCTCGGTGAGAAGGCCATTGCCAACACCATGGTGATTGGCAAATCCGGCACCGGAAAAACCGCGCTGATCAACTTCCTGCTCAGCCAGGTGCAGAAGCTGCAGCCGGCGCCCACGATCTTCTTCTTCGACAAGGATCGCGGCGCCGAGATCTTCGTGCGCGCATGCGGCGGCAACTACCTCGCACTGGAGAACGGCCAGCCCACCGGCTTCAACCCCTTCCAGTGCGAGCGCAGCGAGGCGAACGTGCAGTTCCTCGCCGACCTGGTCAAGGTGCTGGCGGGCAAGAGCGTGTACAGCTCGCGCGAGGAGGAGGACATCTTCCGCGCGGTCGAGAACATCCTCGACACGCCGATGCACCTGCGCACCATGACCAACTTCCAGAAGAGCCTGCCCAATATGGGCGACGACGGGCTCTACATCCGCATGCGCAAGTGGACAGCCGGCAATTCGCTGGGATGGGTGTTCGACAACCCGATCGACACCATCGACCTGGAGAAGGCCAACATCATCGGCTTCGACTACACCGACATCATCGACAACCCCGAAGTGCGCGTGCCGGTGATCAATTACCTGCTGCACCGCCTCGAGGCGCTGATCGACGGCCGGCCGCTGATCTATGTAATGGACGAATTCTGGAAGATCCTCGACGGCAAGGGCGGCCTGAAGGAATTCGCCAAGAACAAGCAGAAGACCATCCGCAAGCAGAACGGCCTGGGCATCTTCGCCACGCAAAGTCCGGAAGATGCACTGGCCAGCGACATCGCTACCGCACTGATCGAGCAGACCGCCACGATGATCCTGCTACCCAACCCCAACGCCAGCCGCGACGACTACGTCGGCGGACTGAAACTCACCGACGCCGAATATCAGGTTGTCGTGAGCCTGGACGAACGCTCGCGCTGCTTCCTGGTGAAGCAAGGTCACGCCAGCGCCGTATGCCAGCTCAATCTGCGCGGCCTGGACGACCACCTTGCGGTGATCTCCGCCTCTACGGACAACATCGAGGTCATGCATCACGTGATCCAGAAATGCGCGGCGGCTGAAGGATTTCACGTCGATCTGTTGAAACCTGACTTATGGCTATCTCATTTCTATGAGGAGCGTAAAGGAACGGGAAAATTAAAATCTTCCCTTCGGTCTGATTTCGGGGTGGCACACCACTCCACAAATGCCAAATCCCTTGGATCATGAGGAGTGACAAATGAAATCGCTCTCCACAAGTCGCTTTTTTGCCGCGTTCTTCAGCGCGGTCTTCATCTCGATTTACTCAGCAAACGGGGCTGCGCAAGTACTCGTGCTTGATCAGGGAGCGATAACAGCGAGCCATGCCGACGCCTCGGCATCATATATACGGCAAGGCCTGCAATATGCGAGACAGGCGGAGCAACTCGCGCAGCAAGTAGCGACGGTTCAGAACATCCTGGTGCAAGCCCAGAGCTTGGGCACCAACATTTCGCTATTCGATACACAGCTGAAAGAAATTACCAACACGGATCAGATCATTCAGTCAGCCTGCCCTGGCGCCGAGAGCGGGATCATGGGCGACCTCATTGGGTCGCTTGCATCTGTATTAACATCCAATCAGCCTCTCGCAAAACGGCAGCAGATGCTATGCGCCCAAATTGTAGTATTCCAAATCGACGAATACAACAAGACAGCCAAAGCGCTGAATGCGATAGGAACCGCAAACACCTCCACGCTCAATAAGCTAAACAGCCTCATCGCCACGGTTGATACTCTGGGCAAAACCAGCAACGCAGAAGCGCAGGCAGCGGGAATCAATGCAACCGTAACAACGGCTATGGCTACTTGGCAGGCACAAATAAAAGCAGACGACGCAGTCATCGCAACACTTCAGAAGCAACAGGCCATATTGGCTACCGTAGCAATGAAGGGGAGCAATACGATACTTGGCAATGTCGTCCAAGCCACTGCATTAAAGGCTGCATTCACAATAAATAATTGATCCGATCAATTTACTAAGCACTGCTCGACAAGCCGACACCCTCGGCCTGTCAATCACGGAATACGACAACATGGAAAATTTAGGTGACTATGCCTATTACACATTGGTGTACAGCTATCTACAAAATGAGATCGAGGCTTTTCAAAGCAAAGTGATTGGCAATGCCGTCGCATTCGCGAGCGCGGTAGCGCTGGTCCTTATCACACTGTGGATCCTTATCCAAGGGTATCGGATAATTACTGGCCAATCTCGTGAGCCAATGATGGCCCTCGTCACCAATGCAGCACGCATTGTCATCATTGTCACGGCTGCGACATCAGCGTCGATATTCTCTCAACCATTGCAGAGTTTTTTTTCAAGCGACGGCAGTGGCAGCATAGGCTCGGCAATTGGTCAGCTAGTATCGGGAGAACCCTCTCCTGTTGCGCAGATTGACCGGAATATGGCTGCCACTCAGCTTACACTTGCGGCGATCGATGTCGTTCAGGTGCCACCCGGCGACACAGAGAATGCGCAAGCGAAAGCGCACGCGATGATGCTAGCCGGATTCGGTGCTGCAAGCCCCCCAATGGCGGCAGGTGCCATGCTTCTTCTTTACCAATTCACTATGGCGCTTTTCATCGGGCTAGGGCCAATATTTATATTGTGTTTGATATTTGACCAGACGAAAGAACTTTTTCGGAAGTGGCTTCTTTATGGAATAGGCACACTCTTTTCGATCGCGACCCTGTGCTTTATCACCTCGGTTGTATTGAAACTCACTGTCAACGTGGCGGCTGCACTTTGGACAGCGGACCTAATCAATAACTTTACAGGTCAAGGCGCAGAAGGGTTCTCGAGCCGGGCGCTCGAACAGGGTGGTATAGGACTTCTATTGACAGTGTTGATCGTCTCGGTGCCGCCGCTTGCAGCTGCCTTTTTTCAGGGTACCGTGGGTAACTTTTTGACCTACTCCGCATTTGGCAACGGAGCCAATGGCGTGGCTCGTCCCGGACCGCACGGCCAACCTCCTGGATCGTATGGTTTCAGTGAGGGCTATCGCCCACAACTGGCGTCCGGCTCGGGCGAGCTACCTCAAAGGACCAGTAACGCAATGCAACGCAATCTCTCCCCGAGTGTGGGCCGGACAGATGCCCGCCTTACCAGCGCGAGTACCTCCACCGCATTTGACGCAATGAAAACGACCCCTCAAAGGCATCCGTGATACTGATATGAAAGCGATCCGCCTGGCTATTCTTGTATTTCTTTTGGCGTTGACCAAGGCGACTTTGGCTGAGGGTAATTGCCCATCGGGCTATTACCCAATTGGCGCCCCGAATGGTCAGGCGGGTCCGCAAGGCTGCGCTCCTATACCGGGATACTCCGCCAGTCCACAAGGACCCGCCCCGATAACTGCACCACCACCAAGGTGGGAAAGCCGCTGGCTTGCGGTAGCCACTGATGCGCCAAACGGGGTTCTGGGGACGGCGCTCGATCTTCCCACCCGCAACGCGGCCGAAAGCGCTGCCATGCAGGACTGTGTAAATAAAGGTGGCACGGAGTGTGAGATCAGTCTTTCACTGGGAAACGGATGTGCAGCTTTAGCGGCTGGCAAAACCGGATTTAACGTACGCGGGGGAGAAACAGAGAACGAGGCTAGGACGCGGGCAATGAAAACATGCGACGCTGCAACCACCGGTTGTGCCGTCTACTTTTCCGCTTGCTCTCCACCCGTGCGCGTGCAGTGAAGAGCCGTCTTCTGCCATACCCTGAATTCACAAGCAACTACGTCACCGCGCAATCGCTGATCAAGGCGCATAAAAACAAGGAAGCGTGTCATGAGACTACGTAGTTTAATCACTACTGCCACGCTCAGCGGGGCATGCCTAGTTATGCCTCCGACCAGAGCTCAGACGGTTGACCCCTGTACCGTTTACTTATGCATGGCGGGCATCTCCCACTTTGGAAAAAGTGGTGGCCCCGACTGCGCACCGGCGCTGACTTATTGGCACGCTCCAACGCCTGCTGGACTGGCGGTTTATCACCCGCCCCAGGGGTTCAACGCACCCGCCAGCGTTGTACAGCGCCAGACATATATGGAGAGTTGCGCGACGATCACGGTCAATCCTGTAGTCGTGAGCGCCATCATCACCATGCACGGCTCGAAACCATAGGCTCCGATCTACTCCAAGAAAATACGCAGGTCCTGCCTTACAGGAGCAGGCCTGCTGATTGGCGGGTCGACGCCACAGAGCTTAGGTTCACTCTCCCATATGTGGGTAGCATCAATTGGTCGGCTGCAACCGTTGCGACCACCTTTTGTTGCCTCACTCAAAAGGGATCCTAATGAACGAAATACTCCTCGCCGGCACACCGCGTCAGCAAGCTGCGTGGCGCGCAGTGGTCGGCGCGGCGGAGGCGATCGCCCCATTGCAACTGGCGCCGGATGATTCTGGCGAGGCAGCCTGGATCGCAGTTCCGGGTGGTGGATTCCTGTTCCCTTAGGTGTCTAGAGCCGTCCGAGGGCGAACCATTTCGCGCAGCCGACGCAGCGTCGCTTCTGCTACCACGGCCGCGATCTAGCTCGAGGCGCAAAGAGCTTCACAGCCGAGCGCGTTTTGGTTTGGCAACCTCACGTACACGGAAGATTCTTGAGATTGTTTTGGAGTGATTGCCATGAAGGGTTTGCTTGCTGTTTCCGTTGCCACGTTCGCGCTCTGCCTCGCGGCGTACCATGCCCCACCGGCGCCGCCTAGTGTTCAGGCTGCTGATACGCCGGCGCTATTGCCCGTCAGTGCTGTGTCGATCCAACCGGCAGTGGGAGCAAGCTCCGCACCGGATCCGGCTCTGTTGCTCGATGGCAAGCTCGACAAAGGCATGGCCTACAACGAGTTCCGCAAGATCGTCATCGACAATGGCTGGCAGCCACAGCCTGATGCGCAATGCATGGCCAACGTGGTGGGCGGCAATTACAAGAAGCTTTGCTCGGAGCACCCTGAGCTGGGCAGTTGCAGAGCCTGTATTGATGTGCGGGAGCTCAGCTCGTGCAGTGGCGACGGGCACTGCCTGATGCAGTTCAGTCACGAAGGTTTCGGCAAGACGCTGCAGGTTGGTACCTACGGCGAGATCGGGGACTGGGACGCTCCGGCCGGCAAGTCCTCGCTCTCGGTCACGGGATGGGAATACCGCTCGCCTGCAGCTCAATGAGCCGAGCATCCGGCAGTCGCGACTGCCTATCCCCGTCGCTCGCCTCAAGCAGTGACGTCGATCTCCGTGCAGCCGGAAGCTTGCGTGCCGGACCGGAGAGAAACCCATAGCGCGCTCCGCGCTCTTTTCATCATCAGGAGGAACGGACTCCCATGAGCAACCAGCCACTTCGCGATCTGATCCATCGCGGCGAGTCGCAGAATCACGGGTACAACGACTACAACGGCGGCACGTACACCGGCAGCGACGGGCGGCAGCACATCCGCGAATCGAGTCGGCCGATCGACTTTTCCAGCATGACGCTGGGCGAGGTGCAGGCACTGCAGCACCGCGGCGAACTGTTCGCCGTGGGGCTCTATCAGGTGATTCCCGGCACCATGGATGCGGCGGTAGCGAGTCTTGATCTCGACCCAAAACAGCGCTTTACGCCGGAACTGCAGGACCGGATCTTTTCCCAATACCTGATGACCGACAAGCGGCCCGAGGTGAGGGACTACGTCACCGGCAAGCCCGGCGCGAGCCTGCACGCGGCCGAAGTGGCGATGTCATTGGAATGGGCCAGTTTCGGCGATCCCAACAAGGGCGGCGCCAGTCACTACGGCGGCGCGAATTCGGCGAGCATCTCGGTGCGCGAATGTGGCGAGGCGCTACAGCAGATGCGTACCGACTATCAGGCAGACCTGGCGCGTGGGCTATCCCCCGACGCTGCGTTCAAGGACGTGACGATCGGCAACGGTCCCCTGCGCGGACAGGCGCAGGAGCGTTCCGGAGACGGCGGCGTCGTGCTGGCATTCGGCGACCGCGGCGCCGCGGTCACCTCGCTGCAGAATGGATTGCACCGCCTCGGCTATACCGATGCCGACGGCACCCCGCTCATGGCGGACGGGGACTTCGGGCGCAATACGCAGCATGCGGTGGAAGCGTTCCAGCGGGATCATCGGCTGACGGTGGATGGCAAGGCCGGCCCACAGACGGAAGCGGCCATAAGTCGGACGCTCGCAACGCAGGGCGTGCAGACCATACAGAGCGAGTTGAACTCGCTCGGCTATACCGATGTGCAGGGCCATCCGCTGGCGGTGGACGGCGCATTCGGCGCGAACACGCGCCACGCGGTCGAGGCTTTCCAGCGCGATCACCGGCTCACCGTGGACGGTCGTATGGGTCCGCAGACGCAGGGTGCGCTGGATCAGGCGCTAAAGGTGCGCGTTCCCGACACGCGCACGCAGAGCGTGCTGCCACTGAGCGATCCGAAGTCACCCGATCACGCGCTTTACGAACAGGCACTGGCCGGCGTGCAGAAGATCGATGCCGACATGGGCCGTCGTTCCGACCAGCTCAGCCGCAACCTTGCCGCAAACCTGGCGGCGGAAGCCAAGGCGCTTGGGCTGACGCGCATCGACTCAGTTGCCATCAGCGAGGACGGTGCACGCACGTTTGCGGTGCAGAACGAAAGCGGCGTTCGCCGCTACGCGGACGTGACCACCGCGCAGGCCGTGCGTACGCCGATCGAGCAAAGCAGCCTCCGTGCGGCGGACTTACAGACGCAGGCACCGGAGCCGGACCGGGCCTCGTCGCAACCAGTCGTCGCGGCCACCGCGGCACCATCGCGAGGCAGCGTCATCGACCTCGGATAAGGCGATAACACACCGCGCGGGCCCGAGACGACACGCGATATTCCAGCTTCCACCAGTCCGGATCGAACCATGCGCCTCGCACTCGCCAGCCTGACCCTCGCCCTGCTCATCACCAGCTGCAGCCGGGCGAGCTTTGCCGCCAGCGAGGCTGGTGCCCCTGCGCGGCCGATCAAGGTGCCGCCGGCAAGCGAGAGCGGAGCGCCATACACCAAGCTGCGCCAGCGGCTGGTGCTCGACGGCTGGCTACCGCTGCATCACGCGAACTGCGCGGCGGACACGGGACGGCCGCAGGCGTGCAACCGCTGGCTGGAGCTGCAGCGCTGCGATGCGTCCGGCCACTGCAGCGCAGCGTGGGGCAATGCCGACGGCACCGAGCTGATGCGCCTTCAGCTCTTGGGAGTGCCCGGCGATGGCGGCAAGCCCTTGGCCAGCGCCGACGTGCAGGTGGAGGGCACCGAGCAAACCACGCCCGTCGACCAGGCTGTGCCCGCGCCGAGCTGCCCATCGACGCAGTTTATGCCGTTCCTCCAGGCATTCGCCGCGCAACCCTCGTTGCGCCGGGCGTTCACCGTGCCGCTGGTGCTCGCGAAGGTACTGGTGTCCGACGGCAAGGGCGATCGTACCGAGATGGTCTACGTGCCCGGCGAGCAACCGGACGTCTTCGACGTGAGCTACCGCGACGGCGCGTTCCACCATGTCGGCATCGACGGCGTCGATCCGACCCCGCTGGCGCTGCAGGTGGAGCAACCCTCGGCGCAACTGCGGGACGTGAGCTACCTCTACGGCTCATCGGAAGGGCGCGGCTTCCGCTTCACCCTGCGCGAAGGTTGCTGGTACCTCACCGGCAACCCGCAGCCCACCGGGCCCTGAATGCCCCCACCACGCCGCATCATCGACCACTACACGGAGGTAGATCATGTCCCGCTACACCATTACCGAGAGCGTCGGTTCCCGGGTGCTTCCAGTGCACTCGTACGAGGATCTGCACAAGCATCACCCCAGCGCCGGCCGCCAGCCCAACCGCGAGTACGGCACGATCCATGGCGAGTTCGAGGAGATCCGTCACGCGGACGGGCGCACCTTCGTCAAGAAGGATTTCATCCTTTCGCAGGACGCCCGCGGACCGGTGGAGATTCCCGCGCCGGTGTCAGGCTATGCCCATTTCCTGCACGACGACTACAACACCGTGCAGATCTACGACAAACCGTACGGCACGCCGGGCGCGAAGCGCGAGGGTCAGGTGCTGCACATGGTGCGGGGCAGTTCGTCGTTCGCCGAGGGCGCGCACGTGAGTTACGGCCAGCCACTGGGCGAGATGGGCCAGACCGGCAGCCCCGGCTCGATCCACGCGCACGTTGAGCTGGAGGTGGGCCAGTTTCAGCGTTACATCCGCGACATCAACGACGGCACGATCCGTCCTGGCGTCATCCCGCGCGGCGGCAGCGCGGAACAGCCGGTGCCGGTCGATGGCGACGTGCTGGCCAATGGCAGTCGCGGAACGGCGGTGGCCGAGCTGCAGAAGCGCCTGGCGACCCTGGGCTATGTCGACGCGCAGGGGCAGCCGCTGAGGAGCGATGGCGCATTTGGCCCGGCCACTCAGCAGGCAGTGGAAGCGTTCCAACGCGACCATCGCCTCACCGTCGACGGCAAGGCGGGGCCGCTGACCGATGCAGCCATCGAACAGGCGCTGTCCAAACAGGAGGTCTCCCGTTTGCAGGTCCGGCTCAATACGCTCGGCTACAAGGACGCCCGCGGCCAGGCCCTGCAGGTGGACGGCGACTTCGGCGCCAACACGCGCTTTGCCGTGGAAGCCTTCCAGCGCAACCACCAACTGAACGTGGATGGCAAAGTTGGGCCGCAGACGCAGGGCGCGCTGGAACGGGCGCTGCGGGACCACGCCGCGCAGAAGGCGACGACGTGCGGAACGCTGCTGAGCGATCCAAACAATCCGGACCATGCGCTCTACGAGCAGGCGCTGGCGCAGGTGAAGCGCATCGACGAAGCGATGGGCCGCCCCTCCAACGAGCATACCCAGCGCCTCGCCGCCGCGGCGGTGCCGGTAGCCAAGGCGCATGGCCTGACCCGTATCGATGGCATTGCGCTCAGCGGCGATGGTTCGCGCACGTTCGTGACGCAGAACGACTCGCCGATGAAGCGAATCGCGGAGCTGTCCACCGCACAGGCCGTAGCCACGCCGATCGAGCAGAGCAGCGAGGCCGCGCGGCACGTGCAGGCGCCAACAACGCAGTCGCCAAGCCCGTCGCGCAACACCCAGCTACCGCCTCCGCTGCAGGGGCAGGCGTCCGGGACGACTCTCGTGGCATAAGCGGGAGAGCTGCTCGCTTCTCACAGCGCGCGCCGTATCGGCATGGCCACGGCGCGGAACGCGACGCAGCACGAATCCCTGGTCCGAAGAACACTCACGCCCAAGTCGACTCCAGGCGCGTTGCGCCCGGGCCGACCGTTCACGCATTCGCCAGCTTCTGCCTCTTGCGCGCCGCGCGACGCTCGCGACGCGCCTCCCGGCGCACCCGCGCCCGCTCGGACAGGCACGAAAAGATCACATAAAGCGCCGGTGTGCTGAGCAGGGTCAGCGTCTGCGAGATCAGCAGGCCGCCGATCAGCGCGATGCCCAGCGGACGGCGCAGCTCGGACCCTTCGCCCAGGCCGATGGCGATCGGCAGCGCGGCGAGAATCGCCACCATCGAGGTCATCATGATCGGGCGGAAACGCACGATGCACGCTTCGCGCGCGGCCTCCAGCGGGCTCTTGCCGTGCTCGCGCTGCGCCACCAGCGCGAAGTCGATCATCATGATGGCGTTCTTCTTGACGATGCCGATCAACAGCACCAGCGCGATCATCGCCACCACCGACAGCTCGGTGTTGGTCACCACCAAGGCGGCCAGCGCGCCGACACCCGCCGCCGGCAAGGTGGAGAGAATGGTGATGGGGTGAATCAGGCTCTCGTAGAGCATGCCCAGCACAATGTAGACGGTGACGATGGCGGCGAGAATCAGCCACAGCATGTCACCCTGCGACTGCTGGAAGCGGCGGAAATCGTCGCCCAGCGAGAGACGGATGTCGCCCGGCACGCGGATGTCCTGCACGGTTTTCTGGATGGCCGGCAGCGCCTCGCCCATGCTGGCGCCTGGCGCGAGATTGAAGCTCAGGTCCATCGTGGTCTGCTGGCCTGAGTGGTGGATCTGCGAGGGCGCCAGGCCCGCCTCCTGGTGCGCCACCGCGGTGAGCGGCACCATCTTGCCGCTGCTGGAACGCACGTAGATCCGGTTGAGTGCCTCGGGGGTGGCGGTCTGGTTCGGCAGCGCGTTGACCACCACCTTGTACTGGTTGATGTCCGAATAGATGGTGGACACCTGGCGCTGGCCGAAGGCGTCGTAGAGCGCGCCGTCGACGGTGCCCACCGACACGCCCAGGCGTGCGGCCTGATCTCGATCGATCACGATGTTCTGGCGCAGGCCACCCTCTTCCACGTCGGAGCCGACGTCGCGGAACATCGGGTTCTTCGCCAGCGCCTTCACCAGCCGCGGCAGCCACAGTTGCAGCTCGTCCAGGTCATCGCCCTGCAGCGATACCTGGTACTGCGCCCCCTGATTGCCGCCTCCGCTTCCGCTGGGCAGATCCTGGATCGGGCGCAGGCGCAGGTTGAGGTCGGGATACGCCGCGGCCTTCGCGCTGAGTCGGTCGAGCACAGCGAAGGTGTCGTCCTTGCGCCCTTCGGCACGGGTCTTCAGCTCGATGTCGAACGAGCCGCTGGCACCGAGCCGGCTGGTGCCCAGGCGCGATCCCACGCGGGCGACGTCGGGATCGGCCAGCAGCATGTCCACCAACCGCTGCTGGCGCTTGACCATGTCGTTGAACGACACGGTGGCGCCGGAGTTGGCAAAGCCGTGGATGAGGCCGGTGTCCTGTGGCGGGAACAGGCCACCCTTCACCTGCCCGGCCAGTACGAAGGTGAGCACGATCAGCGCCAGCGGCGTGAGCGACAGGGCCAGCGCATGGCGCAGCGAGAAATCCAGCGCGCGGGTGTAGATGCGCAGCATGCCGCCGTGCATGCGGTCGATGGCGGCATTGAGCCGGGCGAAGCGCGGCGGGCGGTTCGTCGGCGCGGCGTGGCCGAGCAGGAAGCGACCGCACAGCGCCGGCGTGAGCGTGAGCGACACCACCGCCGACACGGCTATGGCCGCGATCAGCGTCATGGTGAACTCCTTGAAGAACATGCCCACGATGCCGCTGGCGAACAGCAGCGGGATGAACACCGCGATCAGCGAGGCGGTGATCGAGACGATGGTGAAACCGATCTCGCGCCCGCCCTTGAGCGCGGCCTCCATCCGCGGCATGCCTTCGTCGATGTGGCGGATGATGTTCTCGATGACCACGATGGCGTCGTCCACCACGAAGCCAATGGCGATCACCAGCGCCAGCAGGGTGAGGTTGTTGAGCGTGTAACCGAGGATGTACATCGCCGTCGCCGCACCGGCCAGCGACAGTGGCACCGCCGCGGCCGCGATCAGCGTGGGCGCCAGCCGACGCAGGAACAGCGCCATGGTGAGCACCACCATGGCCAGGCTGATCAGCAGCGTCGCCTGCACCTCGTGCAGCGAGGCGCGAATGGTCGGCGTGCCATCGAAATAAGGCGTGAGCGTGGTGGCCGGCTGCAGGAAGTTGCGCAGCTCAGGGATCGCCGCGCGCACGCGGTCGACCGTCGCGATGACGTTGGCATCGGCCTTCTTGTAGACGTACAGCAGCACCGCCGGTTTGCCGTCGAAGGTGGCCGCCTGGTAGGCATCCTGCTGTCCGGCGTAGACGTGGGCCACGTCGGACAGGCGCACCGGCGTGCCGTCCTTCACCGCCACAATCAGCCGGGCGAAATCATCCGCGGTTTTCAGCTGATCGGTGGCGGTGACGAACATGTTGGTGATGCCGTTGCTCAGCGTGCCCAGCGGCGAGCTCACGTTCGCCGCGGTGAGCGCATTGCGCAGCTGGTCGGGCGAGAGCCCCATCGCGTTGAGCTTGCGCAGGTCGACATCGACGCGGATCGCCGGTGTGGCCGCGCCGGCGATGTCCACCGAAGAGACGCCGTCGAGCTGGCGCAGGCGCGGCATCAGCAGGGTGTCGGCAACGTTGTAGAGATCGGCCGCAGACTGCGTCTGCGAGGTGAGCGCGAAGACGATTACCGCGTCGTCGTTGGGGTTGGCCTTCTCCAGGCTGGGCGCGCTGGTGAGCCCGCTGGGCAGATCCGGCGCGGCCGCACTGATCGCCGATTGCACGTCGCGGGCGGCGGCGTCCAGGTTGCGGTCGCTGTTGAAGATCATGAAGACGAACGCGCGCCCCTCGGAGCTGTTCGAGCGCAGCGTATCGATGCCGGGCACCTGCCCAAGGTGGCGCTCCAGCGGCGCGGCGACGGTGGCCGCCATGGTGCTGGCGTCGGCGCCGGGCTGGCTGGCCTGCACGAAAATCACCGGAAACTGGATCGCCGGCAACGCAGACACGCCCAGCAGGCTGTAGCAGAGCGTGCCGATCGCGAACAGACCGATGGCCAGCAACGAGACGCCAATCGGGCGGCGCACGAATAGAGCGGAAAGGTTCATGGGTTGGAACTTGGGCCTGGTCGCGGGGGGAGGACGCGGCGCGCGGGGCGTTCGCCAATCATCGCATCCCCAACGCACGAAGCGGCAATGGGTTGAACCGCGAGCGGCGTTCGCGAAGCTTTTTTGCAGGCCCCAGAAAGCACACGGCCCGCCAGGGGGCGGGCCGTGTGCACCAAGCTGTTAGGGCGAGCCCCGATGGGGCGACGTTATGCCGCGCCGCGCTCGGCCTGGGCCAGCGCGCGCTGCTCGCGGCGGTGGCGCAGCCAGTCGGAGAACCGCTCCATGTAGAGGTAGATCACCGGCGTGGTGTACAGCGTCACCAGTTGCGACAGCAGCAGGCCGCCGACGATGGACACGCCCAACGGCCGGCGCAGTTCCGCGCCAATGCCGTTGCCCAGGGCGAGCGGCAAGGCGCCGAGCATGGCCGCCGCGGTGGTCATCATGATCGGGCGGAAGCGCAGCAGGCAGGCGCGGCGGATCGCCTCGCGCGGCCCCATGCCCTCGCGCTGCGCCTCGATCGCGAAGTCGATCATCATGATCGCGTTCTTTTTCACGATGCCGATCAAGAGCACGATGCCGACGATGCCGTCCACCGACAGACTCATGCCGCACAGGATCAGCGCCAACAGCGCGCCCACGCCGGCCGGCGGCAGGGTGGAGATGATCGTGATCGGGTGGATGTAGCTCTCGTACAGCACGCCCAGCACGATGTAGATCACGATCACCGAGGCGAGCAGCAGCAGCACCTCGTCGCCCAGCGAGGAGGAGAACTCCGCCGCCTTGCCGACGAACTCGCCGCGCACCTGCGGCGGCAGGTTGAGCTGCTTGACCACCTCGTTGATCGCTTCCACGCCCTGCGACAGCGAATAGCCCGGCGCCAGATTGAACGAGAGTGTCACCGCCGGCAACTGCTGCTGGTGGCTGACCACCAACGGCGCGCTTGTGTATTCGGCGGTGGCCAGCGAAGAGATCGGAATGGTGCCGCCGCCGCCGATCTGGAAGCCGACGTTGCCGGTGTTGCCGATGCCCGAGGGCGTGGCCGAGTTGCTCGATGTGAGCTGGCCGAAGCTGGTGGCGTTGGAGCCGGTGAGCGCGCCGTTGCCGTTGCCGCGCACGGTGAGCTTGTTCATCAGGTCGTCGCTGTTGCGGAACTGCGGCGCGACCTCCAGCACCACGCGGTACTGGTTGAGCTGGGTGAAGATGGTGGATATCTGCCGCTGGCCAAACGCGTCGTACAGCGTGTCGTCGATGCTCTGCACCGGCACACCCAGGCGGCTGGCCTTGTCGCGATCGATGGTGAGCTTGAGCGCGTTGCCCGAGTCGGCGAGGTTGTTGTCGACATCGGCCAGCTCGGGGCGCTGGCGCAGCGCCTGGGTCATCTTTTCGGCGTAGCCGGCCAGCTCGGTGGAGCTCACGTCGGACAGCGCGTACTGGTACTCGGTGGCCGAGACGCGGCTGTCCAGGGTGACGTCCTGCACCGGCTTGAGATACAGCGCCACGCCGGGAATGTTCGCCACTGCGGCCTGCAGGCTGGGCAGCACCTTGTCCAGACCCTCACGGTCGGCGCGGTCCTTCAGCACGATCGACAGCTGGCCCTGGTTGAGCGTGGGGTTGATCGAGCCGGCGCCGATGAACGCCGCTACACCGCTCACCGCGGGATTCTTGCGCAGCGCGTCGGCCACCGCCTTGGTGCGCGCCTCCATCTGCGGGAAGGCGACGTTTTCGTCGGCCTGCACCACGCCGGTGATCAGGCCGGTGTCCTGCTCGGGCAGCAGGCCCTTGGGGATGGCGATGTACAGCAGCACCGTGATCACGATCGTGATCGAGGCCACCAGCATGGTCAGGCGCTGGTGATCGAGCACCCAGTCCAGCGTGCGCTCGTACAGGCGCACGGTGCGCGACCACAGGTCGCGCTTGCCGCTGCCGGCGTGCGCGGCGTGGTGCTCATCGCCCATCGGCAGCTGATCGGGCTTGAGCAGGTAGGCGCACATCATCGGCGTCAGCGTCAGCGACACCAGCATAGAGATGGTGACCGCCATGGTCAGCACCCAGGCGAACTCGTGGAACAGCCGCCCGGTGACGCCGGGCATCAGCAGCAGCGGCAGGAACACCGCCACCAGCGACACGGTGAGCGACAGCACGGTGAAGCCGATTTCCTTGGCGCCGATCTCGGCCGCCTCCTTGCCGCTCCTGCCCTGCTCGATGTAGCGCACGATGTTCTCGATCATCACGATCGCATCGTCCACCACGAAACCGGTGGCCACGGTGAGCGCCATCAGCGAGAGGTTATCCAGCGACATGCCGGCGAACGACATCACGCCGAACGTGCCCATCAGGGACAGCGGCACCGCCACCGACGGAATGATCGTAGCCCACAGCCGGCGCAGGAACACGAAGATCACCGCCACCACCAGGAAGATGGTGAGGATCAGGGTGAACTGCACGTCGTGCACCGAGGCGCGGATGGTGATGGTGCGATCGGCGAATACGTCCAGGTGCACGTCCGCCGGCAGCACGGCCTTCAGCGACGGCAGCGTGGCGCGGATCTGCTCCACCGTCTTGACGATGTTCGCGCCCGGCTGGCGGCGGATGTCCAGCAGCACCGCAGGCTTGCCGTTGGCCCAGGCGGCGAGCTGGTCGTTCTCCACACCGTCGACCACGCTGGCCACGTCGGACAGGCGCACCGGCGCGCCGTTCTTGTAGCTGATGATGGTGTTCTTGTACTGCGCGGCGTCGACCAGCTGATCGTTGGTGCCGATGGAGTAGCTCTGCGTCTTACCGTTGAGCGTGCCCTTGGGCGCGTTGACGTTGGCCTGGCTGAGTGCGCTGCGCACGTCCTCCAAGGTGAGGCCGAGGTTGGACAGCTGCGCCGGATTCACCTGTACGCGCACGGCCGGGCGCACGTTGCCGGCGATCGACACCAGGCCCACGCCCTGCACCTGCGAGAGCTTCTGGGCGATGATCGAATCGGCCAGGTCGTTGACGTCACGCAGCGCGCGGCTGTCGGAGGTGAGCATCAGCGTGAGGATGGGCGCATCGGCCGGGTTCACGCGGTTGTACACCGGCGGGTACGGCAAGTTGTTCGGCAGCGTGCCCTTGGAGGTACTGATCGCCGACTGCACGTCCTGCGCGGCGATATCGATGTCGCGGTCCATGTTGAACTGCAGCACGATCGTCGACAGGCCGGCGGACGAATCCGAGCTCATCATCGACAACCCGGAGATCTGCCCGAACTGGCGCTCCAGCGGCGTGGTGACCAGCGCCGCCATGGTCGCCGCGCTGGCGCCCGGATACTGGGTGGTGACCACCAGACTGGGCGCATCGATCTCCGGCAGCGCCGACACCGGCAGCTGGCGATAGCCGAGCACGCCCAGCAGCAGCACGGCCACCATCAGCAGCGAGGTGGCGATCGGGCGTCGGATGAAAAGCGATGAGAATCCCATGGTGTCCTGGTCTGCCGTCAGTGGCGGGGCACGTGCCCGACCGTCAGTGGTGGTGCGCCCGGACGCCTCTCGTCCGAGCAGCGCGGCCAGCCATCGGGCCGGCCGCGGTGCGCTGGATCAACCGCGGCGACCGCGGCGACCACCCTTGTTGTCCTGCGCCGCCTTCTTGAGCTCTTCCTCGGTCGGCGCGGCCGGCACTTCGCCCGGCTTGAGCGCCTTGACCTTGCTGCCCGGCTTGAGGCGGAACTGGCCCTCGGTAACCACCTTGTCGCCGGCCTTCAGGCCCTGCGTCACCATCACATGGCTGTCGCCCACTTCCTGGCCGGTGGTCACCGACTGCATCTTGACCGTGTTGTCGGACTGCAGCTGATAGACGTAGTCGCCATCCGGGCCGCGCTGTACCGCCTGCGACGGAATCACCAGACCGCCCTGCACCGTGTTCACCTTCATCCGCACGTTGACGAACTGGCCGGGGAACAACGCGTTCTCCTCATTGGGAAATTCCGCCTTGAGGTTGAACGTGCCGGTGCTGGTGTCGATCTGGTTGTTGATCACCTTGAGCACGCCCTTGCCGGCGATGACCTTGCTGCCGGCGCTGTCCAGCGCGGCCACTTCCAGCGGCTCGCCGCGCTGCTGCGAGGAGCGCACCAGCTCCACGTTCTGCTCCGGCAGCGGGAAGATCACGTTGATCGGATGGACCTCGGTCAACGTGACGATGGACGAGGTGGTGGTGACGATGTTGCCCGGGTCGACGCCGCGGATGCCGGCCATGCCGGTGATCGGCGCCAGCACCTTGGTGTAGCCCAGCTGCACCTTGGCGTCATTGATGGCTGCCTCGTCCGCCGCCACGGTCGCCTCGTACTGGCTGACCGTGTTCTGCAATGTGTCCATATCCTGCTTGGAGATGTAGCCCTGCTTGGCGAGGTCGAGGCTGCGCGCCAGGTTGCTGCGTGCGGTGGCCAGCTGCGCCGCGTCCTGGCGCTTGCGTGCGGCGGCCTGGTCGTAGGAGGCCTGCAGCGAGCGCGGGTCGATTTCGGCAAGCACCTGGCCCTTGGTCACTTCCTGGCCTTCGGTGAAGTTGAGCTTCATCAGCAGGCCGCCGATCTGCGGGCTCACCGTCACGGTGTTGAGCGCCTGCACGGTGCCCAGTGCAGTCAGATATACCGGCACGTTCTGCACGCTCACCGGCTCCACCGTCACCGGCACTGGATCGGCTTCCTTGGCCTCCGGGCCATCCTTCTTGCCGGAGGCATCGGCCTGGGCACCAGCCTGGGCGCCAGGTCGGGGAGCAGGCTTGTGCAGCAGGCGGACTCCGACCGCTGCCACCACGAGCACGGCAACAACGATCAGCGCGATCTTCCAAAAACGCGACATGTAAAACTCCCGGTTGGAACGGCAGGGCCCAAGCCCCGGCGCGCGGCATGCGCGCACTGTCTGAGTGGCGGAAAAAGAATAGGTTCAGATCAACGACCCCGGACACTGCCGGTTGACATGGGTCCGCCATGACCGATGGCAGGGTGGAGGCCGCTTGGGCCATGCAACACGGGGAGTGGGCGCGATCCGATCCCGCGCACGATACCCCGGGCTGCGACTGGCCGCCACGGCGGCGCGCTGAAACTTGCGCCGGGCTTCGTCTATAATCCCGCGGTTGCCGCGTCGCCTTCGTCGAAGGACGGCCCCGCGCAGCGGCTCGGACGGCCAATGGCGGCCCGCCAGCCCTACTTTTTGACTGGAGTACGTTCGTGAGCGGTTCCCTGACCAAATCCGATCAGAGCTTCATGCGTCAGTTCTCGATGCTGATCGCGGGCCTGAGTGTGCTGACCGTGCTGCTGATCAGCCTCGGCTGGGCGATCTACAACCACGAGCCGAAGGAAACCAACCCGAACGCGCCGCAGCAGGTGGAAGCGCGCATTGCGCCGGTCGGCGCGGTGTACGCCGGCGATACCGGCCGCGCGGCGATGGCCGCCGCCGAGGAAGCCGCGGCCAAGGCCGCCGCCTCGCAGGTCGCCTACGGCGGCACCACCGACGGCAAGACCATCTACGACAACCTCTGCCACAGCTGCCACACCGCCGGCGTCGCTGGCGCGCCGAAGCTGGGCGACAAGGCCGCCTGGGCACCGCGCCTGGCGCAGGGCCTGGATACCCTCGTGAAGCACGCGATCGAAGGCTACAAGGGCCCGGACGGCAACATGATGCCGGCCAAGGGCGGCAATCCCTCGCTGACCGACGCCCAGGTGAAGGCCGCCGTCACCTGGATCACCGACCAGGCGAAGTAAGCCGCGGCTCGATACCGCAAACGAAAACGCCGCCGCGAGGCGGCGTTTTTCGTTTTGCCCTTCCCAAGGAATAGAAGCCTGGGATGAGGGGGCAACCGCGGCGCTGTGCCGCCCGCGCACGATCCGTCGCGTCGCGGCTCGCCTCAGTCCGGCCCCATCCGCTCCTGCTCGATCCACCCGCGCGCAAACGCCTGCAGCTCGGGGAAGAACGCCTCGAAATGCCGGTCCAGCGCGCCCGCCTGCGCCTGCAGCACCGGCAGGGCGTCGGCCAGCGGATTGGCACGCTGCAAGCGCTGGCCGATCCCGGCGAGCGCCCGCCCGAGCACCTGTGGCTGCGCGTAGCCGGCCGGCAGATCGTGGGTTTGCATGTAGACGAGGAAGCGCTGCAGCGGTGGCGGCAACTGCGCCTCGCGCTCGTGCAGCAGCGCGCGCAGGTCGCGGGAGAACGACTGCAGCGGCACCGCCGCCCAACGCGCGAAGTCGCGCGCCAGGCAATGGTCGAACCACATGTCGAGCAGGATGCCGGCGTAGCGGCGATACGGCGGTGCCAGGCGGGCCTTGGCTGCCAGCACTTCGGGATGCGCATCGGTGTAGACGTCGATGGCGCGATGCAGGCGGATACCGCCGGCCACCTCGCGCGGCCATGCGGCATCGGGGGCACCGCGCACGAAGTCGCCCAGCATGCCGCCCAGGCGCAACGCCTCGTCGTCACCGGCCAGCAGGGCGTGCGCGAGATGGTTCATGGTGACTGTAGATGGAGCCGTGGCGGGCGATCGACAAGCCGGGCAGTTATCATCCGCACCATGAACATGCTCTCGCTTCCCGCCGACCCGGCCAGTTTTCCCGAGCAGGCGGCCAGCTTCATGCTGCGCGGCCCGGCCGGCCTGCTGGAGACCATCACCGATGTGGCCGAGCGCCCCGGCGCGCGACGTGGGGTGGCGATCGTCTGCCATCCCAACCCCGTGCAGGGCGGCACCATGCACAACAAGGTGGTGACGATGGTCGAGCGCGCGCTGCGCGAGTCGGGCCTGGATACGGTGCGCTTCAACTTCCGCGGCACGGGCGAATCGGAAGGCGCCTACGACGAAGGCAACGGCGAAGGCGATGATCTCGGCGCCGTGGCCGACTGGGTGCGCCGCGTGCGCCCCGGCGAGGCGCTGTGGCTGGCCGGGTTCTCCTTCGGCAGCTACGTCACTATCCGCAATGCGGTGCGGCTGGGTGCCGACGCGCTGATCAGCATCGCTCCGCCCGCCGGGCGCTGGCCGTTCGACGGCTTCGAGCTGCCGACCTGCCCGTGGCTGGTGGTGATGGGCGAGGAAGACGAGGTGGTCGAGCCGCAGGCGGTGTTCGACTGGATCGACAGCCTCGAGGTGAAACCCGAGCTGGTGCGCATGCCCGAGACCGGGCACTTCTTCCATCGCCGACTGATGGACCTGCGCGGCGCGGTGAAGGCCGAGGCACGCCGCTGGCTGCCGCCCGAGCGCACCTGAGCCCTCCGGTTTTCCCATGACCGATACCGCATCCGGCGCGCCCAGCGCGCGCTACCACGAAGGCGTGGCCGCCCATCGCTGGGAGAGCGATCCGGCCCAGCTCGCCGTGCTGCCGGAGTTCGACCGCATGCACGCGGCGCTGTGCGCCGTGCCGGAGAGCCCCGGCCTGTTCGGCCGGCTCAAGAGCCTGCTCGGCAGCGACCCGGTGAACGCCGTGCCCGGCCTGTACCTGTGGGGCAGCGTGGGGCGCGGCAAGACCTTCCTGATGGACCTGTTCGTCGCCGGCCTGCCGGCCGGCACCTCGCTGCGCCGGCACTTCCATCGCTTCATGGGCGAAGTGCACGCCGAGCTGCGCAGTCTGGGCGAGCGCGCCGATCCGCTGGTGGAAGTCGCCGCGCGCATCGCTGCACGATGCCGCGTGCTGTGCCTGGACGAGTTCCTGGTCAGCGACATCGGCGACGCGATGATCCTGGCCAACCTGCTAGACGCGCTGTTCGTGCGCGGCGTGAGCCTGGTCACCACCTCCAACACCGCGCCGGCCAACCTGTACCGCGACGGCCTGCAGCGCGCGCGCTTCCTGCCGGCGATCGCGCTGCTGGAGAAGCATTGCCAGGTGGTGGAGATGGTGTCCTCGCGCGACTGGCGCCTGCGCGCGCTGAGCCAGGCGCCGGTGTACCTCACGCCCCCTGGCGCGGAAGCCGAGCGCGCGCTGACGCGCATCTTCGCCAGCCAGGCGCAGGACGAACCCGTCGACGGCGGCGCGATCGCCCTCAACGGCCGCGACGTGCCGCTGCGCCGGCGCGCCGAGGGCGTGCTGTGGTTCGCGTTCGACGCGCTGTGCGAAGGCCCGCGTGCGGTGGCCGACTACATCGCGCTGGCGAAATCCTCCGCCACCATCCTGATCTCCAACGTGCCGCAGTTCACCGTGTACAGCGAGGACGCGGCCAAGCGCTTCGTGCAATTGGTGGACGAGTTCTACGACCGCCGCGTGAAGCTGGTGCTCTCGGCCGCCGCGCCGATCACCGAGCTGTACGACGGCGAGCGCCTGCGCGCCGAGTTCGGCCGCACCGAATCGCGGCTGATTGAGATGCAGAGCGAGGACTACCTCGCCGCACCCCACCGGCCCGAGTAGCGCCCACAGAAGGTGCGCGAAAAACGACGGCCGCCCGAAGGCGGCCGTCACGGGTGTCACACGAGAGAGCCGATCAGAAGCGGTAGCCCACGCTCACGCCGTAGATCCACGGATTCACCTTCACCTCGCCGATGCCGGCACCGTTGAGCTCGACCTTGCTCTTCCAGTCGAAGTAGCGCGCGTCGGCGCGGATGAACACGTTGTCGGTGGCGTAGTAGTCCACGCCGAACTGGCCGACGAAGCCGTCACCGCTCTTCACGTTGAGCGAGGTGCCGGTGAGCGGGCCGGTGGTGCGCTCGCCGCTGACGTTGACGAAGCCGTAGCCGGCCCCGACGAACGGATGGAACGCGCTGTCCGGCATGAAGTGGTACTGCGCCGTGAACAGGTATGGCATGTGCTTGATGCTGGCCGACTTGGCACCGTCCAGGCTCACGTCGTGCTTGAACTTGGTCAGCGGCAGCCAGGCCTCGGCGCTCCAGTTGGCGTCGAAGTGGTAGCCCAGCGTGAGGGTGGGCTCCGAATCGCTGTTGATGTCGCTGCGAAACACGCCGGCCAGCGTGCCATTACCGCTCTTGGGGTTCACGTAGTGGTAGCCGATGGCGCCATAGAAACCCGGACCGGAGGCGCTCTGGGCCTGCGCCGCGCCGGCCGTGGCGGCGAGCAGGGCGCCGGCGAGTAGCGTCAGGGGCAGTGCTTTCATGAGACTCTCCATTGCGAACGTGGGGAATGAGACGACCGGACCACCATGTGTCCGTCGGCCCCCGGGGTATCCGGGCGGCGCTTCAGATACGCCGCGATCCGCCGAATAGACTGAATCTGCATTAAATTTGAGCCTGACCCTGGGGCGGCGACTCCAGGTGGACGCCGGGCATGCGGCACGGAGCGACAGGCATGGCAAGCGACACGAACAGCTCTCCGGGGGACATGGCCGGAGCGGTGCTCAACGCCCTCGACGCGGCGGACGGTTTTGCCGTGCCGGGCTTCGACGCGGTCGCGCGGCTCGCTGCTCATTCGCTGCGCGTGCCGGTGGTGTCGCTGGTGCTGGCGACCGGCAGCGCCTACTGGTTCAGCGACGAGGCGCGCAGTCCGCACGCTTCGCCGTCGCTGCACCCGCGGTATCTGGAAGCGGCGCGCCACGGTGAAACCCAGGTAGTGCCCGACACCGAGGCCGATACGCGCTTTGGCGGCGTGCCGCTGCTGACCGATCCGCGCACGGCATCGATGCGCTTCTTCGCCAGCGAGCCGGTCTACACGTTGAGCGGGCAGCACGTAGGCGCCCTGTGCGTGATGGATTACGCGCCGCGCGACGGGCTCACCGAAAAGGAGCATGACGACCTGCGCGACGCCGCCGAACTGGCCGGTACTGGGCTGGTGCTGGGCAGCTACCTGGGCCGCACCGATCCGGTCACCCAACTGCCGCACCGCAATGCCTTCTTCGAGGATCTACGCGCCCGCCAGCGCGGCGGCGCGCACGGCGCCTGGCTGATCGCCATCGACGTGGCGCCGGTCAACCGCTTCAACGCCTTCATCCGCGCCATGGGTCACGCTTACGCCGACGAGCTGATGCGCGATGCGGCTGCGCGCATCCAGGTGTGGATGCCCGAGCACACCCATCTCTATCAGGTAGGCATCCATCGCTTCGCGGCGGTCTTGCCGGATTCGCCGCACGTGCTCGACGGCAGGCAGTTGGACGAACTGGTGCATCGCCTACGACAGCCGTTCGATTGCCTGGGCATCCCGCTGACCCTGCAGCCGGGCGTGGGCCTGCTCAACCTGGCGGTCGGCGAACTCGACGGCGGCGATCCGCTGCGGCTGGTGATGAGCGCCACCCATGCAGCGCAGGACAGTGTGCGCGGCTGGTCGATCTACGAAGCGGCGCACGACGAGCAGCACCGGCAAGAGTTCTTCCTCGTCACCGAGCTGGCCGCCGCGCTCAACGACCGCACCGAGCTGGATCTGCACTACCAGCCGCGCGTCGAGCTCTCCAGCGGCCGCTGCGTGGCGGTGGAGGCGCTGGCGCGCTGGCACCATCCCACGCTCGGCCCGATCCCGCCGAACCGCTTCATTCCTCTGGCCGAGCAGGCCGGCTTGATGCGTGCGCTGACCGAATGGGTGCTCGACCATGCGATTGCCCAGCTGGGGCAGTGGCAGCGCGCCGGGATGGCGCTGAAGCTGTCGCTCAACGTGTCCAGCAGCGACCTGGGCAGTGAGCTCGTCGATCGCCTGCGCAGCGCGGCGAGCCGGCACGGTGTGGCGCTCGATGCGCTGGAGCTGGAGTTTACCGAGAGCACCCTGCTGGAACATTCGGACACCACCCGCGAGCACCTGGCCGCGATCCGCGCGCTGGGCATCGGCATCGCCATCGACGATTTCGGCACCGGCTACAGCAACCTCGCCTCGCTGCGGCAGATGCCGGCCACCAGCCTGAAGATCGACCAGTCGTTCGTGCGCGCCATGGACGCCAGCCGCCACGACGGCGCCATCGTGCGCGCGATGACCGAACTGGCGCGCGAACTGGGTTTCCGCGTGGTGGTGGAAGGCGTGGAGACGGTGCAGATCTACGCCGCCGTGTGCGGCATGGCCTGCGACGAGGTGCAGGGCTTCCACATCGCCCGGCCGATGCCGGCCAGCGAAGTGCCAGGCTGGCTGGCGAAGCAACACGTGCGCATCTGATTCACCTGGGTGAACCGGTGCCCAACCGGCAGCGTCCGCGCGCGCCGGCTCGCCTGTGCGTGACGGGCGCCACAACCCGGGACGGGGCGTAGCGGCAAAGTGCGACGTCACCTTTTTTCAGGCAAGCCATGCACGGCTCCCCAGCGCTTCGCGACCCGGTGTTTTCCCGCCCGCTGCAGCCCCGCGTCCATCCGGCCGGCGCTGGCGGGAGGCTGCGCCAGTTCCGCCATGACGCGTTCGATCGCGACATGTCGCCGCTGCTGGTGGTCGATCACGTGCAGTCGGCCGAACCGGATCGCGAGCCATTGCCGCGCGCGGGCCTGTCAGTGGCCACCTTGCTGTTCGAGCACGCGCAGGGCGAGATCGAAACCGTGGACAGCGCCGGCGCGCACCACTGCATTCGCCCCGGCGATCTGCACTGGACGCTGGCCGGGCGCGGGGTGGTGCGGCAGGCGCGTGCGCGCGGCGATTCGCTCTCGCTGGACGCGCTGCAGTTCCTGATCAACTCGCCCAGCGATCTCAAGCAGCAGCCCCCGGCCAGCTTCCACCTGGCCGCGGCGGACGTGCCGCTGATCACCTTGCCCGGCAGCCGCCTGCGCCTGCTAGCCGGCAGCTTCGGGCAGACCCGTTCACCGCTGCTGCTGCCGCAATCGTTGCTGATCGTGGACGGGCGCATCGATGCTGGCGCTATTTTTCCCCTGACGCTGCCCGCCGGCTGGAATGCCTGGTGCTACGCCGTCTCCGGCGAGCTGGCGCTCACCGCCGATGGCGCCGCCACGCGCGCCCTGCCCGCCACCACCGCCGTTACCGCCGGCGCCCTCAGCGACGACGTGCTGCTGCGCATCCGCGGCGTGGGCACGCGCTCGCACGTGGTGGTGGTCGCCGGTGCGGCCATCCACGAGCCGCTGGTGCAGCATGGCCCGTTCGTGATGAACACGCGCCAGGAAGTGATGCGCGTGGTGCAGGACTACGAAGCCGGCCGTCTCGGCCAGCTCTGACCGCGCGGCCTCCGCGACACGTTTCGGCCACACACGAGCCGTGCGCGGCCATGGCGTGAACTGCTAACGTCCGCGCTTTGCCGGTCACCGGATCGCCCATGACGACGCTGCTTGCCCTGGCCCTGCTGCTGGCCCCCGCCACCGGCGGGGACGACTTCCACGATCGCGTCACCCAGGGCCGGCTGGCCGAGGCCGCCGCCACCGGGCCGGCCTACCAGAAGACGCTGTGGGCGAAGATCGGCAACCCGATGACCGACACGCTCAAAGGCTGCATCGCCCGCAACACGCCGGCCGACAAGTCGCCCTTCACGCTGGTCGCCGACGTGGCAGCCGATGGCCGCCCCGCGCGCATCGACGTGCAGCCGGCCACGGTGCTGGCCACCTGCCTGGCCAGCAGCTTTGTAACGTGGACGCTGCCTGCGCCGCCGGCCCAACCGGCGCCCTACCCGATCGAGATCGACGTCAGCATCACGCCCTGAGCCCGGGGCCTTGCCGGCCGCCGCGTTAGCCTCAGGCCGAGAAGACGCGCCGCTCCGCCGCGCGCCAGCGCACCCCAGGACCAAGCAACGATGGATCACCTGCATCACCCATCACCGGCCGCCGCCGTCAACACACGCGCGCGGCCGAACCGCCTGATCGTCACGGCGCTGGCGCTGGCGCCGTGGACGATCGCCGCCGCGGCCGGACAGGCGGCCACGTCGCTGCCGGCGATCGAGGTCAACGCCAGCCGGCTCGACATCCCGCCGTTCGACGTGCCGGCTGCGCTCAGCGTGGTGCAGGTCGATCCGGGCAAGGCCGGCCTGCCCGGCGTGAACTTTTCCGAGGCGATCGTCGGTGTGCCCGGCATCCTCGCTCGCGACCGGCAGAACTACGCGCAGGACGAGCAGATCTCGATCCGAGGCTTCGGCTCGCGCACCACCTTCGGCGTGCGCAGCATCCGCGTATTCATGGACGGCATCCCGGCCACGCTGCCAGACGGTCAGGGCCAGGTGTCGGCGTTCAACCTCGATTCGGCCGAGCGCATCGAGGTGCTGCGCGGCCCGTTTTCGGTGCTCTACGGCAACGCCGCCGGCGGCGTGATCCAGCTCTACAGCGCCGACGGCACGCCGACGCCACAGACCACGCTGGGCGTGTATGGCGGCAGCTACGACAGCTTCCGCTTCCTGGCCAACACCCGCGGCACGGCCGGCGCGGTGGATTACAACATCGCCGCCTCGGAGTTCCTCTCCGGCGGCTACCGCGCTCACAGCCGCGTGCGGCGCGTATCGGACAACGCCAAGTTCGGCATCGACCTGGGCCAGCAGCGCAAGCTCACCGTGGTGCTCAACCGCGTCCACCAGCCCGGCACGCAGGACCCACTCGGCCTGACCCGCGCGCAGATGAAGCAGGACCCGCGCCAGGCCACCGCGGTGGCGGCGCAGTACGACACCCGCAAGAGCGCCGAGCAGAATCAGCTCGGCCTGATCTACGAGCAGACGCTCAACCCCAGCGACCAGTGGCGCGCGATGGCCTACTACGGCCAACGCAGCATCACCCAATACCTGTCGATCCCCACCTTCGTGCAAAAGAATCCGCTGCAGTCCGGCGGCGTGGTGTCGCCATCGACCAGTTACGGTGGCGCCGACCTGCGCTGGACCCATCGCGGCCAGCTTGGCGGCGGCATGTACGAGGCGGTGCTGGGCGCCAGCGGCGATTACCAGATCCAACGCCGCACCGGCTACGAGAACTTCGTCAGCAGCACGCTGGGGGTAAGGGGCGCCCTGCGCCGCAACGAGCACGACAACGTCAACAACGTGGCCGAATACGCGCAGTTCTACTGGCACTTCGTGCCGCAGTGGGCGCTGCTGTTGGGCCTGCGCCACGACACCGTGCGTTTCGCCGAACACGATTTCTACGTCACCGCGGACAACCCGGACGACAGCGGCCACGTGAGCTACAGCGCCACCACGCCGGTGGTCGGCCTGCAGTACCGTGCCAGCGACGAACTGCGTATCTACGGCAGCTATGGCCGCGGCTTCGAGACGCCCAGCTACAACGAGCTGGGCTACCGCTCCGACGGCCAGGCCGGCCTCGCCTTCGACCTCAAGCCCGCGCGCAGCAACAACTATGAGCTCGGCGCGAAGTGGCAGGCGACGAAGCGGCTGGAATTCGACGCCGCGCTGTTCCGCGCCGACACCCGCAACGAGCTGGCCGTGGCGAGCAACACCAACGGCCGCGCCACCTATCGCAACGCCGGCCGCACCCGCCGTGAGGGCGTGGAGCTGTCGGCCACCGGGGAGCTGGCCACGGGCTGGCGCTTGAGCGCCGGCGTCACCCACCTGCGCGCGCGCTTCCGCGATGGCTTTCTCGCCTGCACCGGCTCGCCCTGCACGGTGCCGGCCACGCTGGTAGCCGCCGGCTCGCGCCTGCCCGGCGTGCCGGACGACTACGGCTCGTTGCGGCTGGAGCATGGCGATGGGCTGGGCTGGCGCGAGGGCATCACGCTCACCGGCGTGGGCTCGGTCCCCGTGAACGATTTCGACACCGACCGCGCCGCCGGCTACGCGCTGGTCGATGTCGATGCCGGCTACACCTTCGCGCTGGGCGCAGCGGCCCGGCTCGATCTCTCGGCGCGGATCGGCAACCTGGGCGGCCGCCGCTACGTCGGCTCGGTGATCGTCAACGATGGCAACGGTCGCTACTTCGAGCCGGGCCCCGGCCGCAACGTGATGCTCGGGGCACGGCTGAGTTTCTGATCATCGCAAGCGCACGCCGGGCTTGGCGGTGCGCGGCTTTTCAACAGGTTATCCACAATATCTGGGGTTGACCGCCTTGGACCGCCCCACTATGTTGCGCTCGTTGGTGCCCGTCCAGACGCGACTGTCGGTCGGGCTTAAAAGGGAATCCGGTGCAAATCCGGAACTGCCCCGCAGCGGTAAGCGGAAACGAAACCTGTCACATGCACTGGGCCGCAGCGCCTGGGAAGCGACAGGGACTAGGTAGGCGAAAGCCTGGGTCCGCAAGTCCGAAGACCTGCCAGCACGTCGGGCCCCATGGGCCGGCGGTCGCGTCCGGTGAGATGCGATGCGCCGATGCTCTCGCGACCCGACGCAGGTGACCGCTTCCGCGGGGAGGCGCGTCGCATCGCAGGCCGTCGTGTGCCTGCATGTCGACGCGATATCTCCATGAAAGCCAAGCCTCAGGCCCTGCGCGCGGGAGCAGGTGTTTGACTTTCGGAACCGTCGCGTCGGCCCAGGAGCCTCGGCGGTGGAAATCGAGGGAGCGAGGCAAAGCGATTTTGAGTCAGATTTTTTGATCGTTTGAGGAAGATAGCCGTAGCTATCTGACGAGAAGGAGCGAAGAAGCTGGCCAAAAGCGCGACGCCGCAGCCCCTTGAATTTCTACCGTCGAGGCTCCTAACCCCTCCCGGGCCGGCGCGGCGGATTCCCCTTTTGGGAGCCTCCATCATGGAAACGCTGGATACCCTCGACCGCGTGTCATCCGCGGCCGCGTCGCCCGCCGCCGACGGCATGCCGCCGGCCGACTTCACCCTCACCCCGCCACACAACCCCGGCAGCATGCGCGTGACCAAGCGCAACGGCAGCCAGGAGGGCGTCGACGTCAACAAGATCGTCAAGGCCGTCACCCGCAGTGCCGATGGCCTGCACGCGGTCGATCCGCTGCGCGTGGCGCTGAAGACCATCGGCGGCCTGTACGACGGCGCCACCACAGCCGAGCTGGATCAGCTGTCGATACGTACTGCCGCCGCGCTCACCGCCGAGGAGCCCGAATACGGCCAGCTTGCCGCGCGCCTGCTCGGCGCGTTCGTCGACAAGGAAGTGAGCGGCCAGGACATCCAGAGCTTCTCGCAGTCGATCGCGCTGGGCGCCAGCCTGGGCATCCTCAACGATCGCCTGCGCGACTTCGTGGCGGCCAACGCGCGCAAGCTCAACGATGCGATCGATCCGCTGGCCACGCGCCGCTTCGAATACTTCGGCCTGCGCACGGTGTACGACCGCTACCTGCTGCGCCATCCCACGAAGCGCTATGTGATCGAGACGCCGCAGTACTTCTTCATGCGCATCGCCTGCGCATTGGGCGGCAACGACATCGCCGAGACGCTGGAGCTGTACCGGTTGCTGTCGTCGCTGGAATACATCGCCAGCTCGCCCACGCTGTTCAACGCCGGCACCACGCATGAGCAACTGTCCTCGTGCTTCCTGCTCGACTCGCCGGTCGACTCGCTCGAATCGATCTACGACAAGTACGCCGACGTCGCCAAGCTCTCGAAGTTCGCCGGCGGCATCGGCCTGGCCTACTCGCGGGTGCGCTCGCGCGGCTCGCTGATCCGCGGCACCAACGGCCACTCCAACGGCCTGGTGCCGTGGCTGAAGACGCTGGACGCCTCGGTGGCCGCGGTGAACCAGGGCGGCAAGCGCAAGGGCGCGGCCTGCGTCTACCTGGAGCCGTGGCACGCCGACATCGAGGAATTCCTCGAACTGCGCGACAACACCGGCGACGAGGCGCGCCGCACGCACAACCTCAACCTGGCCAACTGGATCCCCGACGAGTTCATGCGCCGGGTCGAGCGCGACAGCGAGTGGTCGCTGTTCGATCCCAAGCTCGTGCCGCATTTCGTCGACAGCTGGGGCGAAGCCTTCGAAACCGCGTATCGCCGGGCCGAGGCAGACGGCCTCGCCGCGAAGACGGTA